>JAJYSQ010000324.1 GCA_021793495.1 Actinomycetes bacterium | reverse complement strand
CCCGCGACGGAACGACCACAGCCGGGGCCCGAACCCGACGAAGAACTCGGTGACCTTCATACCGAACCGCTTGGCGGTCAGGAAGTGCCCGGCCTCGTGCAGCATGACCGAGACCAGCAACGCGATGACAAACCCGACGATCCCGAGGGTGGTCATGAGGCAGTTCCCGTCCTCTCGTGGCCGGCGATGAGGGCCTGGGCACGGGCCCGGGCCCAGGCTTCCGTCTCGATCACCTCGGCGGTCGTGCGCACCGGCTGGACCCCGCCGGCCAGGTGGTCGTCAAGCACCGTGGCGATGGTCTCGGTGATACCCAGGAACCCCAGCCGGCCACCGAGGAAGGCGTGCACCGCCTCCTCGTTGCTGGCGTTGAGCACCGCGGGAGCGGTTCCCCCGACGGTTGCGGCGTGGCGAGCCAGCCGGATCGCGTCGAACACCTCCTCGTCCAGCGGGGCGAACTCCCAGCACCGGGGGCAGGCCCAGTCGCAGCCGCTAGCCGCTTCCGGGACTCGATCCGGCCAGCCGAGCCCGACGGCGATGGCCAGCGCCATGTCCGGCGGACTGGCCTGGGCAATCGTGGACCCGTCGACGTACTCGACCATCGAGTGCACCACGGACTGGGGGTGGACCACCACGTCGATCCGGTCGATCGGCACGTCGAACAGCACGTGGGCCTCGATCACCTCCAACCCCTTGTTCACCAGGGTCGCCGAGTTCACCGTGATCACCGGCCCCATCCGCCAGGTCGGGTGGGCCAGCGACTGCTGCGGGGTCACCCCGGCCAGCTCGTCACGCCGGAAGCCCCGGAACGGTCCCCCGCTGGCGGTGATCACCAGCCGCCGGACCTCACCGGCCGACCCGGCGCGCAAGCACTGGGCGATCGCCGAGTGCTCGGAGTCCACCGGCACGATCTGCCCGGGGCGGGCTGCGGCCCGTACCAGCGGCCCCCCGGCGATCAGCGACTCCTTGTTCGCCAGCGCCAGGGTGCGGCCCGCAGCCAAGGCAGCCAACGTCGGAGCCAGCCCGACCGAGCCGGTGATGGCGTTGAGCACCACGTCGGCCGGCCATGCCGCCACCTCGGTGACCCCGGCGGCCCCGGCCAGCACCCGGGGCCGGGGCGCCGGGGCGAGAACCGTCCCGTGCGCGTCGTCCAGAGCCGCGTGCAGAGCGGTCACCCGGCTCTCGTCCGCGACCGCCACGACCTGGACGCGGTGGGCGAGGGCCTGGCGGGCCAGCAGCGCGACGTCAGCGCCACCGGCGGCCAGCGCGACCACCCGGAACCGGCCAGGGTGGGCGGCCGCCAGGG
The DNA here is from genome assembly GCA_021793495.1 of Actinomycetes bacterium. Classification (GTDB taxonomy): domain Bacteria; phylum Actinomycetota; class Actinomycetes; order JAJYSQ01; family JAJYSQ01; genus JAJYSQ01. Next base: position 2,058 of record JAJYSQ010000324.1, on the reverse strand, counting down.
CCAGCGCCTGGGAGCCGACCGACCCGGTCGACCCCAGGACGGTCACGGCGCGCACGGAGGTCACCGGGACATTGTCGCCGTCTCGCCTGAAGGAGCGCCAAACGGGGCTGGGACTCACCGGCCTGCAGGTCGCCCGGGCGCTGCCGTACGCTGCGGCCACCGGACCGCCTCGTCCCCCAGGAGCCCCGATGGCCAGCACCGACATCGTTCCCACCACGGCCCACCCGGTCGGCGGACCCAGCCTGCCCCAGGAGCGCCGGCTGGTCACCGCGATCCCCGGCCCTCGCTCGGTTGAGCTGGCCGCCCGACGGGCCCACGCGGTCTCGGCCGGGGTGAGCAGCACGCTGCCGGTGTACGTGGCGGCCGGCGGGGGAGGCGTGCTGGTGGACGTGGACGGAAACTCCTGGATCGACCTCGGGTCCGGGATCGCGGTGACCAGCGTCGGCAACGCCGCCGAGGCCGTGGTCGCCGAGGTGGGTGCGCAGGTGCAGGCGTTCACCCACACCTGCTTCATGGTGGCTCCGTACGAGGGGTACGTGGCCGTCGCCGAGCACCTCAACCGACTGACTCCGGGGCAGCACGAGAAGCGCTCGGCGCTGTTCAACTCCGGGGCGGAGGCGGTGGAGAACGCCGTCAAGATCGCCCGGGCGGCCACCGGGCGGTCGGCGATCGTGGTGTTCGAGCACGCGTACCACGGCCGGACCAACCTGACGATGGCGTTGACCGCGAAGAACATGCCGTACAAGCAGTCCTTCGGCCCCTTCGCCGGGGAGGTCTACCGGGTCGGGATGTCCTACCCGTACCGGGACGGCGGGCGCACCGGCGAACAGGCTGCGGCCGAGGCGATCCGCCGGATCCACACCGAGGTCGGGGAGTCCAACGTCGCGGCCCTGCTGATCGAGCCCATCCAGGGTGAGGGCGGGTTCGTCGTCCCGGCCCCCGGCTTCCTGCCGGCGCTGGCTCGGTACGCGCACACCCACGGGATCCTGCTGATCGCCGACGAGATCCAGACCGGGTTCGCGCGGACCGGAGACCTCTTCGCCTGCCAGCACGAGGGGGTCGTGCCCGACCTGATCACCACGGCCAAGGGGATCGCCGGCGGACTACCGCTCTCGGCGGTCACCGGGCGGGCCGAGGTGATGGACGCGGTGCACCCCGGCGGACTTGGCGGGACGTACGGCGGGAACCCGGTGGCCTGCGCGGGGGCGCTCGGGGCCATCCGCACCCTCGAGGAGCAGGACCTCACCGGCCGCGCCCGACGGATCGAACAGGTCATGCTGCCCCGGCTGCAGGCCTTGGCCGAGCGGCACGGGGTGGTCGGTGAGGTGCGCGGCCGCGGGGCGATGCTCGCCGTCGAGCTGGTCGAACCCGGTACTCGGGAGCCGAACCCGGCCGCGACCACGGCGGTAGCCACGGCCTGCCACGCCGAGGGGGTCCTGGTGCTCACCGCGGGCAGCTACGGCAACGTCCTGCGCTTCCTGCCCCCGCTGGTCATCCCCGAGCCACTGCTGCTCGAGGGGCTCGACGTGCTGGAGAAGGCGTTCAGCCAGCTCGGCTAGAGGGAGTTTCCGGGCTAGCTCGCTCGTGAGTGAGCTCAACTGAGCTCCTGGCAGGCCGATTGTGGCGGTGACCTGCAGATATGGGCGTGTCGGTGCTTGATGTTGGCCTCCCGTAGGTGTATTACCCAGGTGGGTTATCCATTTCACTGCCACGTGTCGCCTGACTCATTCGAGGCTCTGTGCGGCGCGCCATGGCCGGTCTTCGGGTGGTTGGGCGAGGCTTCGGGGCTGGGAACGCGGGCCCTTGAGGCCGGACGGTTTGATCGCCTTGGGCTGCGGGTTTGCCACGAGTTGTCGGTAGGTCAGCGGTGGCGCGTGGGCGGCGTACTGCAGCAGGCGGTAGAACAGCTGGCCCCGTGCGCGGGCGTGGCGGCGGTTGAAGCGGAAGCAGAACTCTTCGAGGTAGGACTGCATGTGCTCGGCGTCGACACGGCCTTGGTGGGTGCCCAGCAGCCACCGCTTGCACAGCGCGGCGACGCGATGTACCGCGGGCAGCAGC
>JAJYSQ010000323.1 GCA_021793495.1 Actinomycetes bacterium | reverse complement strand
GCGGCGCGGGCCACCAGCAGCGGGTCGGCGGGGGAGGCCGCGGCCAAGCTCTGGTTGACCACCCAGGCGAACGGCTTGATGCCTGCCCGAGCGAGATCCCCCTGTAGCGCGGCGGCCTCATGCACTGGGGTGGCCTCCGGCAGTGTCACCAGCACGACGCGGGTGTAATCCGGGTCGGTCAGCCGGTCGAGGAGTTCCACGGCCTCGGGTGGTGGCGCCTGGCCAGTCTGCTGGGACAACTGGCGCTGGTAGCTGCGCGAGGCATCCAGCAGCAACAGCGTGTGCCCGGTCGGGGCGGTGTCGACCACGACGATCCGGTCTTGGGCGGCAGCCACGGTGCGGGCGAAGGCGTGGAAGACGGCGATCTCCTCGGTGCACGGCGACCGTAGGTCCTCCACCAGCAAAGCCCGGCCCTGCTCATCGAGATTCGCGCCGGCCTCGGCGAGCACCGCCTCGGTATACGCTGCCGTCTCGGCCACCGGGTCGATGCGCGTGACCTCCAGGTCACCAAGACCGTCGCTCAGCGAGGCGTCCAGATGCGCGGCCGGGTCGGTCGTGGTCAGCGTGACCGGAAGCCCCCGCCGAGCGAGCCCCACGGCGACCCCGGAGGCGACCGTGGTCTTGCCGACGCCGCCCTTGCCCAGCGTCATCACCAGACCGCGGCCGTTGGCGGCGACCTCCTCGATCAGATCCCGCACATGGGTCGCCACCCCGGCGGGCAACATGGCATCCGCTGTGGAGACCGCGCTCGCTGGCGGCATGGGGCGGAGCATGGCGCGTAGGCCCCGTACGCCCAGCGGCAGCTCCGGCAGCAAGGGCACGGACTCGATCTCGGTGAGCTCCGCCAACGACGCGGGCATCTGCTCCAGCGCGTCCTGGGCGCGCTGCTGCCACGCCTGCGCCAGGGGATCGTCGTCGCGGGTGGTGGTGAACACGCCGTTGACGATCAATCGCTGGTTGCCGACACCGAGTTCCCGTAGTTCGGCCGACGCCCGCCCGGCCTCCGCGAGTGCTCCCTGCTCGGGGCGGGTCACCAGGACTAGCGTGGTCTGATCAGCGTCGGCCAGGGCGTGCATCGCCTCGGCGTAGCGCTGCTGCTGCGCGCCCATCTCCGCCAGCGGGCCGATACACGAGGCGCCGCCGGGGTTGGTGGCCAGGAAGTCCGACCACGCGCTGGGCAGGCTCAACAGCCGCAGCGTGTGTCCGGTGGGTGCGGTGTCGAAGACCACGTGGTCGAACCGCTCGCGGATCTCAGGGTTGGTCAGCAACGCGACGAACTCGTTGAATGCTGCGATCTCGACCGTGCAGGCGCCGGAGAGCTGTTCTTCGATCTGTTCCACCGCCGAAGCGGGCAAGCTGTCCCGGTACGGGCCGAGGACCTTCTCCCGGTACTGGGCCGCCGCCACGTTCGGATCGAGGTTCATCACGAACAACCCGGCCACCCCGGGTACCGGCCGCGGGTCCCGTCCCGCGGTGGTCTCCAGGACCTCGTCGAGGTTGGAGGCGGGGTCGGTGCTGACCACCAGCACGCTGCGCCCGGCATCGGCCAGTCCGATCGCCGTCGCCGACGCCGTCGACGTCTTGCCCACGCCGCCCTTACCGGTGAAGAACACGAACGGCGTCCGCACCCGGAGCAGACCGCCGAGGACCTGATCGGCGGGCACCGTGCCCACGCTCAGCACTCCCCGCCGCCGCAGCAACCACTGCCGGGATCGGCCTGTTCGATCACCGGCAGGCCAGGGCGCTCGGTGGCCACATCCGTCCACTCGGCCAGTTCCACGCGGGTCGGGTACCGCCCGGAGGTGCGCAGTGCACCGTCGACGAACACAGCAGGCAGGGCTTCTTCGCCCTTGTCCTTCAGCAGCGCGCCGACCTCGCTGTTTTCCACGAACTTGCCGGGCTCGGAGGACAACCCGAACCGGTGGACCTCCACGCCCGCGGAGCCCAGCCATTCCACGTCAGCGGCGAACTGCGTCAACGCCGGGTCCACCGATGGGCCACACACCCCGGTCGAACAGCACATCGCCGGGTCATAAATCTCGACAGACGCCATCACGGACCCCTTCCCGCTGGGAGCACTACCCAGGTGACGCTACATCGACCGAAGCTGATGAATCAAACCAAGCTGATGTGACCACGGACTCATCTGACTTCTGGGCATGAGGAGAAGTATCAAAACAGCAGCTCATAGCTATCGTGAACCATTCGTGCCTTTGCTTGACGGGACACCTTGCTCGGTGCTTTCATCGAACTATGTTGATGTCACCCGTTGCTGGGGCTGACGCAGAAGAGGCTCCCGGGCAGGCTGTGGAGGCGCAACCCGACCTTGCCGAGGCTGTGGTGAAGCTCTTCGGGGACCCGCTCCGCGCGGAGATCGTGCGCCTGCTCGCGCGGGAGCAGATGTGCACCTGCCACCTGGTGGACGACACCGGAGCACGGCAATCCACCATCAGCCACCACCTGCGTGTTCTCCGCGAAGCTGGCTTCGTCACCGCTGAGCCGCGCGGGCGGTACACCTACTACCGGCTGCGCCCGGACGCGCTAAGCCTGCTCACCGTCGGCATCGCGAACCTCACCGCGCAGGCACACCGCGCCCAGGCGATCCGCCGCCCCTGTGCCTGAGCCGAGCGCGACGTCCCATCAACAGCACTCGATAGGAGCCCTGACCCCAGCCAAGCAAGCCCCGAGCCAAGACTCGCCCTTCCGAACTCCAGGCGGCTGACCATGTCCACGTCACCCCACCACCACGACGCCGAGGAATACCGGCTGACCGACCCACACGTCACTGAACTCCTCGACCGCGCTACCGCTGACCTGCAACCCCAGTTTCAGGGGATCTTCGGCCCGGAGACCATCCGCGCGGTACTGGACGAGACCTACACGCAACTCAATGCCACCGCGCGGGTGCATACCCACCTCGCGACCCTCGCGACGCGTTTCGCCCGCGAACGCCTCACCTCGATCGCCAAGAACCAAGGAGTCCTCGTGTCCTCGACCCCCGAAGTGCTGTTCGTCTGCGTGCACAATGCGGGCCGATCCCAGATGGCCGCCGCGCTGCTGCACCACCGTGCCCAAGGTCGGGTCACCGTCCGTTCCGCCGGCTCGGCACCGGCCGAGACGATCAACCCGGCGGTGGTGCTCGCGATGGCCGAACTCGACCTTGACCTGTCCCAGGAGTTCCCCAAGCCCCTGACGACCGAGGCGGTCGAGGCCGCCGACGTCGTGATCACGATGGGCTGCGGGGATGCCTGCCCGGTCTTCCCCGGCAAGCGCTACCTCGACTGGGAGCTCGACGACCCGGCCGGGCAGTCGGTCGAGGAAGTCCGCGCCATCCGCGACGAGATCGACCGCCGCGTGACCAGCCTGC
>JAJYSQ010000322.1 GCA_021793495.1 Actinomycetes bacterium | reverse complement strand
CGCGGTCGACCTACTACCGCTTCGCGGTCGACGAGCAGTCGCTGTCCCAGGCGCCCCTGCAGCTGACCGTGTACGCGCTGCGGAGCAACGCCGTACGCGGGGTGTGGCTGTACTCGCTGACCCGCGCCGGCTGACCGGTGCGGGTGCTCGTGGTCACCGCGGTCGACGCCGAGCGAACCGCCGTGCTGCGGGGGCTGGTCGGATCGTCAGCCCCCGTGACGGTCCTGGCCACCGGGGTGGGCCAGTCCCGGGCCGCTGCGGCCACAGCGGACGCCTGCGCGCGGTTCGACCCGGACCTGGTGGTCTGCGCCGGCATGGCCGGGGTGCTACCCGGCCGCGCCCAGCTCGGCGACGTGCTCCTGGCCAGCCGCGTGGTAGCGGCCCAGCTCGGGGTCGAACGGTCCGACGCCGAGGCGCCGGACGGGTTGCGGGTCCGCGGCGAACCCTGGGCCCCGTTCCGGCTGGCCTGCGACCAGCGACTGGTCGCACTGGTCGGTGAGCGCTTGACCGGAACCGCCCGGGTGGTCACCGGGGAGATCCTGACCGTGGACACGGTCACCGCGTCAGCCGCCCGGGCCCAGGAGCTGCTGCGCGACTTCGACGAGGGCATCGGGGAGGCCATGGAGGGGTTCGGCGCACGGATCGGCGCGGGGAACCGTCCGTTCGTCGAGGTGCGCACCACCAGCAACGTCGTCGGGCCTCGAGACCGAGGTGCCTGGCGGACCACCCAGGCCCTCGACCGCCTCACCGAGGTCGCCAGGGCCGTGCTGTGCGAGGAGATCCGCTGGTGAGCCGACGGACGATCGCCTTCTCCCCCTGCCCCAACGACACGTTCGTCTTCCACGCGTGGGTCCACGGCCTGGTGCCCGGGGCCCCCGAGCTCGACGTGACGTTTGCCGACGTCGACGTGACCAACACGCTGGCCGGGCGCAGCGAGCGGGACATCCTGAAGATCTCCTACGGTGCCCTGCCCTGGGCGTTGGACCAGTACGCCCTGCTGCCGTCGGGAGGTGCCCTGGGACGCGGGTGCGGACCGCTGTTGCTGGCTCGCGAGGAGGGTGCTCGGCTGCACGGCCGTACCGTGGCGGTGCCCAGCGAACGGTCCACCGCCTACCTGTTGTTCCGCCTGTGGGCCGCAGGCCAGGGTGTGGAGGTCGTGGTCCGGGTGCTGCCGTTCGAGCAGATCATGCCTGCGGTCGCGGCCGGTCAGGTGGACGCCGGGCTGGTGATCCACGAGGCCCGGTTCACCTACCCGGGATTCGGGCTGACCAGCCTGGTCGACCTGGGCTCCTGGTGGGAGCGGGACACCGGGCTGGCGATCCCGCTGGGCGCGATCGTGGCCCGTCGCTCGCTGGGCGAGACCGAGCTGGCCGACCTGGGCCGGTACGCCCGGGTCTCCGTCGAGCACGCCTGGGCCGACCCCGCATCTACCGCCGGGTACGTCGCCTGCCACGCCCAGGAGATGGACCCCGGCGTCCAGGCCGCGCACGTGGCGCTGTACGTCAACGAGTTCACCCGCGACCTCGGCGACGAGGGCTACGCCGCGGTCCGCGGATTGCTGACCCGAGCTCACGAGGCCGGGCTCGTCCCCGAGGTCGACCCGTCGAGGCTGCACCCGGCTCGCGGGTGACCCGGCTCAGGCCTCCAGGTTCTCGGCGACCTTGCGCAGCAGCGCTGCGACCTGCCGTCCCTGCGCGCGCTCCGGGTACCGGCCGCGGCGGAAACCGTCCTGCAGGTCGTCGAGGAGCTTGATCAGGTCCTCCACGATGACCTCCATCTCCGCCGCGGCCGGACGCAACGCACGGGCGACCGAGGGCGGGGGCTCGAGCAGACGGACCGACAAGGCCTGCTCCCCGCGGCGACCCTCGGCCACGCCGAACTCGACCCGGGTCCCGGCCTTGACGGTGGTCACGCCGGTGGGCAACGCCGACGATGGCAGGTAGACGTCCCCGCCATCGTCGCGGCTGACGAACCCGAAGCCCTTCTCCGCGTCATACCACTTCACCTTGCCGCTGGGCACCCTGACCTCGCTCGTCTGCTCTCGGTGACTGCGGGGACCGAGCCTGGCGCTCCGCCCGGCCCCGCTCGCACTCCTTGACACAAGTTTGACCGCCTGCCGACCAGCCGGCGGCCACTGGCTTCCTACCGTAGTGGCCATGCCGTCGACGAACGCTCACCCGACCAGCGGGCCGCACCCGGGCGACCGGCTGATCATGGTGGGCGGGATCATCTTCCTGGTGGGGATCCTGGCCACGCTCATCACCTTGGTCCCGTTCTTCGTCGGTACCCGGGCGTTTCCCACCCCGGTCTACCTGGTCGCGGTCCTCGGCTCCTCCCTGGGCCTGGGCCTGGCGCTGGCCGGCCTGGTCCGGTCGGCCCACGCCCAGCACCCGCGGTCTCGACAGGCTCCCCGCCGCTAACCGGCCGCTGTCCCCGGGCGGTACACGGACCACCAGACCGGGAACGCCGTGAGGTCGGCCAGGACCACGTCGGCGCCGGCCTCGCGCAGCGCCTGCTCGTCGGAGGCGCCGGTCGCCACCCCGACCATGACGGCTCCGGCCGCCCGGGCGCCACGTACGTCATCGGGGTGGTCCCCCACGTACGTCCCAGCTCCATGAGCGACCAACGCCTCCCCCTTGGCCGGGCCGTGGTGCGAGCCGACGAGGGCGTCGACGTCCAGCCCGAGGTGGTCGAGGTGGGCCTGCGCGTTGGGTGCGTACTTGGCGGTGACGACCACGACCCGATCCCCCTGGGAGCGCACCGCGGCCAACGCCTCGCGTGCCCCCGGCATCGCCAGGGTCCCGTCGATGGCCAGGCTCGGGTAGAGCGCCCGGTAACGGTCGGCCATCGCCGGGACGTCCTCGACCGGGAACCAGTGGGCCAGCTCCCACTCCAGGGGCGGCCCGAGCCGTGAGGTCGCCACCGCGGAGTCGATCAGTACACCCGTCTCATCGGCCAAGGCGTCGTACACCGCGGCGATCCCGGCTCGGGTGTCGATCAGGGTCATGTCCAGGTCGAACCCGACGGCGGTAGGCACCGCGCCAGACTACGCGTCTGGCGCGCCGGCGCCCCGGGCCGCGAGCAGGGACGCCGATTGCTCGCGCATCTGTGCCTTGCGCACCTTGCCGGTCACGGTCATCGGAAACTCCTCGACGATGTGCACGTACCGCGGGATCTTGTAGTGCGCGATGCGCCCGGAGCAGAACGCCCGGACCTCCTCGACGGTCAGGACCGCGACCCCGGGACGCAGCCGGACCCAGGCCATCAGCTCCTCCCCGTACCGCTCATCGGGTACTCCGACCACCGCCACGTCGAGGATGTCCGGGTGGGTGTAGAGGAACTCCTCGATCTCGCGCGGGTAGATGTTCTCCCCGCCGCGGATCACC
>JAJYSQ010000321.1 GCA_021793495.1 Actinomycetes bacterium | reverse complement strand
GGCTACCCACACCCGCAGTACCTCACGAACTTCGAGCACTGAAACCTCCCGATAGGCCACCCGGCACCTCCGCGTCGAAGCAGGAGACGCACAGGTAGCGGGCTTCGGGGCCAACCCACGCGCGACACCCCGGGTGGTCCCATAACTGGCAACCGGTTGGTCCCAAGGCAACCGGTTGGTCCCAAGGTCGTGGCGGGCGGCGCCCTGGCTCGCGATGGAGTGGATGCCGACCATCCCGATGACGCCGACGCGACCCAGTCGACAACCCGTCCTTTCGAGTAGGGTCGCGGCCGAAGTCAGTGGTCACCCGTCCCCACAGGGCGCTGGTGGACTGCCTGCGGCAGCGTCATGTCGCGCTCCGCCCAGTCCGCGGCAGCGCTGTAGTCCTCGCTCATGGTCGATCCTCCCGCGTGGCGCAGCAGCCGACACCCGCCTCAGGAGTGCGAGGCCGCGTGCGCGAACAGGTCGGGCAGCTCGGCGGGGGGCACGGCGGGGGAGAACAGGTAACCCTGGCCGTACCGGCAGCCCAGTCGACGCAGGGTGTCCCGGTGGGCGTGGGTCTCGATCCCCTCGGCGACCACGGTCACCCCGAGGCTGCGGCCGATGGACACGATCGCCTCGAGGAGGCGCTCGTCGTGGAGGCTGTCGTGGGCCCGGCTGACGAAGGAGCGGTCGACCTTGAGGATGCGTGGGCGTAGCAGGCTGAAGTAGGACAGCGACGAGTAGCCGGTGCCGAAGTCGTCGACCGCGAGGGCGATGCCGAGGTCTCGCAGGCGCGTGGCGACCCGCGTGGCCGCCTCGAGGTCGGCGAACGCCGCGCCCTCGGTGATCTCGAGCACGAGGCGCCCCGGTGGTAGCCCGCTGGCGCCCAGGGCCTGCTGGATCCTGGAGAGCAGGTCGGGGTCGTGGAACTGGCGGGGGGACAGGTTGACCGCGACGTACGGCTGGCGGTCCCGGTGCTCGAGGATGGGCCACGACGCTGCCTCGGTGACCGCCTGGTGCAGCGCGAAGGACCCGAGGTCCAAGATGAGCTCGCTCTGCTCGGCGATGGGGATGAACACCTCCGGAGACACCCAACCGTGCTCCGGGTGCGCCCAGCGCATGAGCGCCTCCACCCCCGAGGTCTGCCCGGTGGTCAGGTCGACGATCGGCTGGTAGTGCATGCGCAGCTCGTCGGCGTCCAGTGCCGCTCGCAGCTGTTGGACCAGGACGAATCGGGCCGAGACCTGGTCGTGCATCTCGGTGCGAAACAGCGCGTAACGGGCCTTGCCGGCACGCTTCGCGTCGTACAACGCGGTGTCGGCATCGCGCAGCAGGTCCCCGCAGTCCGCCTGGTCCGAGCACACCGCGATCCCGATGCTCGCCTGCTGGTCGACGTTCTCCCCGGCGACGGTGAAGGGCTCGGCGAACACGTTGAGCAGGCGCTGGGCTATCTTCTCGGCCTCCCCCGGATCCGCCGATGCCTCGCACAGGTAGACGAACTCGTCACCGCCGAACCGGCCCAGCGTGTCGGCCGCGCGCGTCGCCCGCTGGAGCCGATGGGCCACCATGACGAGCAGCTCGTCACCGACGAGGTGGCCGAACGTGTCGTTCACGGCCTTGAACTCGTCGAGGTCGATCAGCAGGACGACGATGCACCGCCCGTCACGCAGCGTCCTCGCACGGGCCTGGGCCAACCGGTCGTGGAACAGCACGCGGTTGGCCAGCCCGGTGAGCGGGTCGTGCAACGCCTGGTGGGCCAGCCGGGCTCGCAGGGAACGCTCCTCGGTGACGTCGCGTACCGAGACGATGAAGTACTGCGGCTGACCGGTCTCGTCGCGGGCCAGGGACTTCGACACCTCCCCCCAGATCACCCGCCCGTCGGAGTGCCGGTAGGCCCTCGTGTAGGCGACGTGGGACAGCTCACCGGCGAGCATCCGGGTGCTCACCTCCTCGTACGCCTGCGCGTCGTCCGGGACGGCGACCGCGAGGGAGGTCTGGCCGAGGATCTCCCGGCGGGGACGTCCGAGCATCTGGCAGAACGAGTCGTTGACGGCCAGGGCACGGTCATCACGGTCCACCACGAGCATGCCCGCGACGTTGCTGTCGAAGACCAGCTGGAAGCGCCGCTCGGTCTCGGTACGCGCATCCTGTGCGGCCCGCCGCACGGTGTCGTCGCGTACCGTCACCACGACCCAGGGCTCGTCATCCACCCGGCAGGGAGCCAGGGCGACATCCACGGGCAGCTCGCTGCCATCCCGGCGCACCAGGTTGATGTCCACGTGGCCGTCGACCGTGACCGGATCCTCGGGTGAGCGTCCCCGATGCTCGGCGTGCTGTTCGCGGTGCGCGGCATGCGCGTCACGCAGACGGCCGGGCACGAGCAGGTCGATGAGCTGACCGGCCAGCTCACCGGGCGGGTAGCCCGCGAGGGTCTCCAGGCGAGCGTTCACGTAGCTGAGCACGCCGTGCTGGTCGACCAGGCCGACGCCGACGGGCAGCAGGGCCAGCAGCTGCTCGCCGAACAGCGGGTGGCCCTCGTCGTAGGTGGCGGCCTGCTGGTGCGCCACGACCAGCAGCTCGGCGCGCAGGACCCGCTCCTGCTCGTACCGGTGCCCGAGCAGGACGGCGGTCACCAGTGCCACCGCCAGGATGCTCCACACGCCCCACAGCTGCATGGCGGTCTGAGGCATCAGCAGCTCTTCGGGAAGGAGCAACGCGGCCCCCTCCAGGGTCACCCCCAACGAGCCGATGAGACCAAAGATCGTGCCCGCGTAGACCAGGGGGACGAACATGGCCAGGACCCACACGAAGCCTGGCGTCGGGAGCACACCCTGGTCATGGGCGAGGGCGCCGGCAAGGGGGACGACAACTGCCCCCACCACGAGGGCCTGTGCCAACCAGAAGCGACGATCATCCAGCGGAGGGTGGTGGGCGAGGTCCGCGAGCAGATGCCGGTAGGTCATCCCCACCATCCGGCGCGGCCGTCCGCTGCCTTCGTCCGTGTTGGCCACAGTGCCGCTATCGGCCAGCCTGCCTCGGTACTCAACCTCTTCTCGGTGGGCGGCGCACCCGGACCGGGCCTCACGGTCCCAGGCATCCCAGCGGGATGACCCACACCCCATCGGGCTGGCGGTAGCCGTGCTCGGTCGCCGTGATGACGCCCAGCGCGCTGGGCGCAGAGGCGACGCGAGCGTGGGCCATCCGGGTCAGTGATCCCGCCGCCTGGTCGACCGGACCCCCGCCGAGCTCGACCTCGAAGCCGGCCCAGCGTCCGTCGGTGTGCTCGACGACGAGGAACCCGCTATGCCCGGGCGGCCTGCGGGCCACGAGCCGGGCAGTGGCTGATCAGCCAGTCGCACCAGTCCTGGAGGCCTTCACCGGTACGCGCGCTCACCGGCAGGGTCG
>JAJYSQ010000320.1 GCA_021793495.1 Actinomycetes bacterium | reverse complement strand
GAGCCGGTCAGGCGCATGCCGAGCTCGAGACAGGCGGGATCGTCGGCAAGGTGCTGCTGCTCCCCGGATGATCGAGGCTCTGCCGTACCCCACGGGGCCGTACCCCACGGGGCCGTACCCCACGGGGCCGTACCCCACGGGCGGCACCCGGGTCCAGAATGGCCAGGTGAGCGAACCGACCTCTTCCACCCCCAGTGACCACACCAGCGACGGTGCCGAGCCCCGGGTCGTCGTGGTCGACCCCGATTCCCTGAGCATGGGCGTCGGCACGTCGGACGGCTCGAGCACCGAGCAATCCACCGACGGCTCGCCGCTGAGCCTCGTCGAGCAGCCGGCGAAGGTCATGCGGATCGGCAGCATGATCAAGCAGCTGCTCGACGAGGTACGCACCGCACCGCTGGACGAAGCGAGCCGAGCACGGCTGCGCGACATCCACTCGCGCTCGATCACCGAGCTCGAGGACGGGCTGGCGCCCGAGCTGGTCGAGGAGCTCCACCGGCTCTCACTGCCGTTCTCCGAGACCAAGGTGCCCAGCGACGCCGAGCTGAGGATCGCCCAAGCCCAGCTGGTCGGGTGGCTGGAGGGACTGTTCCACGGGATCCAGACAGCCCTGTTCGCCCAGCAGATGGCGGCCCGCGCCCAGTTCGAGGAGATGCGTCGCCGGGCCGCGCTGCCCGGCGGGGCCATCGACCCCCGAGGCATGGTCGCGACGGACGACCAGGGCCACTCCACCGGCCAGTACCTGTAACCCCCCGGTGACGTGCACGACGCGCACTCCGGCTCGCTCGGCCGCGTACAGGGCCTGCCGGGGCCGCACTCGCTGGTCGCCGACCTCCCCCACCGTCGCCTAGCGTGGACCCGTGATCCATCTGCTCACCCTCGGCGGGATCGTCCTGGTCGCGGCCCTGGCCGTGCTGCTCGGCTTCACCCTGGCCGCGCGCGCCGCACACCGGTTCGGCCAGCCGATCCTCCTGGCGGCGATCCGGCACGGTCGGATGCCGACCACCGTGCTGGCCGTCGCGGTCGCCGCCCTGGCCGGGGAGCCGCTGCTGCACCTGCAGGCTCGGACCGACGCCACCGTCACCCACGTGCTGAGCCTCGTGCTGATTGCGAGCATCGGCTGGACCGTGGTCACCGCGCTGGAGGCCGGGGAGGACGCGATCGTCAGCCGCCTGGACGGCGCTCTGGACGCCGGGCACGCCGATCCGTTCCGCGCCCGCCGGGTGCACACCCAGACGACCGTGCTGCGCCGCGTCTCGGTGGTCGTGGTGATCGGGCTGACCGTGGCCGGGATGCTGACCACCTTCGAGAAGGTACGGGCACTGGGCACCAGTCTGCTCGCCTCGGCCGGCATCATCGGCCTGGTCGCCGGGATCGCCGCTCGGCCGATCCTGTCCAACGTCCTGGCCGGCATGCAGATCGCCGTGTCTGAGCCGATCCGGATCGGCGACGTGCTCGTCGTCGACGGACACTGGGGTCGGGTCGAGGAGATCTCCTTGACCTACGTGGTGTTCCGGATCTGGGACGACCGACGACTGGTGCTGCCGATCTCGTACTTCATCACCAACCCGTTCGAGAGCTGGACCCGGCGCTCCACCGATCTGCTCGGGGTGGTCTACCTGTACGCCGACTACACGGTCGACGTGGAAGCGGTGCGTGCCGAGCTGAACCGGGTGCTCACCGGGACCGACCTGTGGGACGGCCGGGTAGCGCGGGTCCAGGTGACCAGCGCCGAGCAGGCCGTGGTACAGCTGCGTGCCCTGGTCAGCGCGGCAGACTCCAGCCAGATGTGGGACCTGCGCTGCCTGGTCCGCGAGCGGCTGGTGACCTTCCTCGCCGGCCAGGCCGCTGACACGCTCCCGAGGCTGCGCACCCAACCCAGCGCCCACGCACCGACCGCACCCACCGAGCCCTCCCGGGGGTGAGCCTCGGCCCGGGCCCGCCTCGACGGGGGATCAGTCGAACCAGACGCGCAGCGCGGTAGCCACCCCGTCCTGCGCGACCGTGTCGGTCACCGCATCCGCGCGTTGGCGGACCTCGGGTGGAGCCTGTCCCATCGCGACCCCCCACGCGGCCCAGTCGAGCAGCTCGACGTCGTTGAACCCGTCGCCGGCCGCGAACACCTCGGACCGGTCGATGCCGAGCAGGTCCGCCACCCGCTGGGCACCACTGGCCTTGGACACCCCGGCGCTCATCACGTCCAGCCAGCAGGAGTGCCCGGCGGCCCAGCCGTACCGATCCCCGAGCACCCGCATCCCGGCTCGGGTCAGCACCGACCGGTCCGCGCCCGGCGAGCGGACGACCATGCGCACGGTGGGTTCGCTCAGCAGCTCCTCGACCGGGGCGCTACCCAGGTAGACGGCCGGGAAGTCCTGGGCAAACCCCTCGGTGGTCACGAACCCGTCGGTTCCCCGTTCCACGGCGAACTGGGCGTCCGGGACGCACGAGCTCAGCCTCATCCCGGGTGGGCCTGGGTCGAACTCCTCGGCCAGCACCAACCTCGACGATCCCAGCTCGTAGACCAGGGCGCCGTTGGAGCAGACGAGATAGCCGTGGTCCAGCCCCAGGGCGTCGGCCACCGGCAGGGTCGAGCACAGCGCCCGGCCGGTGGTCAGGACCACCTGTGCCCCGGCCGATCGGGCCTGGTCGAGCGCCGCCCTCACCCGTGCGCTGACCCCGCGCTCCCCGTCGGCCAGGAGGGTGCCATCGACGTCCAGGGCCAGCATGCGGGGTCGCCACCCGAGGCCCGGGCTCACCGGCCGGTCTTCCTCGGGTACGGCCGTCCAGGTCATCGGTCGATCCTCTCTGCCCTCCACCAACGACGGTCTACCGCACCCGGATGGCCGCGAAGTAGCCGACCAGCAGACGACTGGCTACCGGACGGGGTCGAGAACCTCACGCCCGCCGAGGTAGGGACGCAACGCCACCGGCAGGACGACCGATCCGTCAGCGCGCTGGTGGTTCTCCAGCAGCGCGACGATCGTGCGGGGGATCGCGCACAGCGTGCCGTTGAGAGTGGCCACGAAGCCCGTCGCACCGGCCGGGGTGCGCATCCGCACACCGAGGCGGCGCGACTGGTACTGGGTGCAGTTGGACGTCGACGTGACCTCACGGTACCGGCCCTGGGTCGGCACCCACGCCTCGCAGTCGTACTTGCGGGCGGCTGAGGACCCCAGGTCCCCGGCCGCCACGTCGATGACCCGGTACGGCAGCTCCAGCGCGGCCAGGAACTCTTCTTCCCAGGCCAGCAGGCGTAGATGCTCGGCCGCGGCGTCCGCCGGGGCGACGAAGGAGAACATCTCGACCTTGTCGAACTGGTGCACGCGGATGATCCCGCGGGTGTCCTTGCCGTACGAACCGGCCTCCCGTCGGAAGCAGGGGGAGAACCCGGCG
>JAJYSQ010000319.1 GCA_021793495.1 Actinomycetes bacterium | reverse complement strand
GGTCCCGCACGTGGTGATGGTGGTCGGCAACCCGGTCCAGTCCGACTCGCGGGTGCGCAAGGCCGCGCTGACCGTTGCCGGGTTCGGCGCGCGGGTCACCCTGGTGGGGCTGTCGCCGACCGAGCAGTGGTTCGAGGAGTCCCTCGGCCCGGTCCGGATCATCAACGTCCCGGTGACCTACGTGCTGGACGAGCGGCGCCAGGACCGGCGTCGGGCCTGGCGCCACGTGCTGGTCCCGGTGGGGTACCCCACCCGGGACGCCTCTACTGCCGCGCTACGCCGGCGCACCCTGGCCGAGCGGGAGCAGAAGGCCGCCGAGGGTCGCGCCCGCGACGAGCAGACCCCCGCCCCGGTGGCCGCGTGGCTGCTCGGGTGGCGAGCCACGAACAAGGTCCGACGCAAGGTCACCTACCTGCGCGTGCGCATCCAGCGGCTCTACACGGCCCGGGGCGTGGCCCACACGCGGGTCGGCGCCCTGGTGGCCGAGCGCGCCTACCAGCTACCCGGGCTGGGCCGATGGCGTCACCTGATGCCCGCCCTGGGCGACCTGGAGATGGCGTTCGGCGCCGTGCTCGACGAGCTCGCCCCGGACGTCATCCACGCCCACGACGTCTACGTGATCGGGATCGCCGAGCGAGCCGTGGCTCGGGCCGCCGCCGACGGGCGCGAGGTCCGCTGGATCTACGACGCGCACGAGTACGTCCCGGGCATGTCGCGCTACACCCGGGACCGGATCGTCGCCCTGTCCGACCTGGAGCGGGAGTACATCGGGCGGGCCGACGCGGTCATCACCGTGTCCGAGCCGATCGCCCGGGCGCTCCAGCAGCGGTGCGCCCTGCCCACCATCCCGGCGGTGGTGCTCAACGCCCCCCCGCGGACGCTGCCGGCCGACACCGGCGAGAACGTGCTGGACCCGAACCGGCCGTCGGTGCGCCGGGCCGCGGGCGTGGACGACGCCACTGATCTGCTGGTGTACTCCGGGAACATCGACCCGGACCGCGGGATCACCACGCTCGTCCAGTCGCTGGCCTACCTGCCCGACGCGCACGTGGTGATCGTGACCAACGCCGGTGCGGACAACCGGTACGTGGCCAGCCTGCTGGACATCGCCGCCGCTGCCGGGGCCGCCCACCGGCTGCACCTGGCCCCGTACGTGCCCGGCGAGCAGATCGTCACCTACCTGTCCTCGGCGACCGTCGGGGTGCACGGGCTGTCGCACGTGCCCAACCACGAGATGGCGCTGCCCAACAAGTACTTCGACTACCTGCACGCCCGGCTGCCGGTGGTGGTCTCCGACGTGGCCGCGATGTCCGAGCTGACCCGGTCCCTGGGGGTCGGCGAGGTCTACGCCGCCGGGGACCCGCAGGACCTGGCCCGCGCGGTACGCACCGTGCTGGTCGACCGTGGCCGGTACGCCGCGCCGCTGGCCGGGGACTCACCGATCCTGCGCCGGTTCTGCTGGGAGGGCCAGGTCGAGGTGCTGGCCGAGGTGTACCGGCCGCTGCTGCGCGGGGACCGAGCGACCTCAGCCGGCGGGGGCCGAGAGACCCCAGCCACGTCACGTGAGTCGCGACCGCCCGCCCGGCACCTCGACTAGACTCTCCGGTCGGGCGTGGCGCCGGGCGGACCGGGCCGCTGGGCCGCTGCCCTCCCCGGAGCCGACCGAAGGTGCCTGCCGCCATGACCCAGCCGACGTCCGGCACCCCGCGACCGCCGCACGTCGTCCTGCTGGTGGCCAACGACGCGACCAGCGACGTCCGGGTCCTGAAGTACGCGGCCTCGCTGGTCCAGTTCGGCCTGCAGGTGACCATCCTCGCGCTGACCACGGCCGACGAGCAGGCCGAGACCGTGGTCGCCGGCGCCCGGCTGGTCCAGGTGCCCGTCCGCTCGCGGATCCGGGACTACCGGGCTCGGCACGGGATCCGGGGTCTGACCCGGGCGGTACGCCCGGGCTACCCGACGCGCGACGACGCGGCGAACGCCAAGCTGCGCTGGTCGCTGGCCTCCCGCGAGCTGATGGCCGCGCGGGGCCGGGACGCCCTCGACACCGGCGAGGCGGACGGCACGCCACGGGCACCGGAGGTGGCCACCCGGATCCGCCGGGCCGTGTGGTGGCGTGGGCTGCGCGCCTGGCGATTCGTGATCTACGTCCGGGAGGGGCTGCTCAACCGTCGCCAGCGACGCAAGGGGCTGGTGCACGGCGAGCTGCGCGAGCGGCTCATCGGCCTCTACCGCTCGGTGCCGCTGCTGGCGAGCTGGCGGCGGGTGCTGCCCGAGCTCGACGACGACGAGCTGGCCCTGGGCTGGTTGATCGACGACCTGGCTCCCGACGTGCTGCACCCGCACGACGTCTACCTGCTCGGGGTGGCCGAGCGCGCGGTGGCCCGAGCCGCGCTCACCGGACGCCGGGTCCGCCTGGTGTACGACGCCCGGGAGTACGTGGCCGGACTGGCGATCCCCCCGGCCCGCACCGTGGCCGCGTACGCCGACCTGGAGCGGGAGTTCATCGGCCGGGCGGACCGGGTGATCACCGTGGCCGACCCGATCGCCGACGAGCTGGTCCGCGCCTACCACCTGCGCCGACGCCCGGACCTGGTGCTCAACGCCCCGGTGGTCGGCCAGCCCCCCCCGGGTGCGGAGCCCCCCTCGGTGCGGGCGAGCGCCGGCGTGGGTCCGGACACCCCGCTGCTGGTCTACTCGGGCGGGCTGGCCGCCCCGCGCGGCGTGCACACCGTCGTCGAGGCACTGCCCTCGCTGCCCGACGTCCACCTGGCGGTGGTCTCCCGGATGGCCAGCAGCTACACGATCGCCCTGGAGCGGCTGGCCGCGCGGCTGGGGGTCGCCGACCGGATGCACATCGTGGGGTTCGTCGCCCCGGACCAGGTGGTGGCGTACCTGTCCACGGCCACGGCCGGGGTGATCCCGCTGCTGCACGCGGGCAACCACGACTGGGCGCTGACCAACAAGTTCTTCGAGTACCTGCACGCCGGGCTGCCGATCATCACCAGCGACACCGAGGTCCAGGTGCGGCTGGTCACCGAGCTCGGCCTGGGCGAGGTGTTCACCGCCGGTGACGCCGCGAACCTCACCCAGGTGGTTCGCCGGGTGCTGGCGGACCCGGACCGGTACCGAGCGGCGCTGACCGATCCCCAGCTGCGCGAACGGTTCTCCTGGGACGCTCAGGCTCGGGTCCTGCACGCGGTCTACACCGAGCTGCTGGGGGCGTTGCCGCACCCGGCGGGCCACGTCGCCTCGCTGGCGGCACCCGCACCCGTACACGTGGCCCGCGACCCGGACCACCCGGTCCTCGGGGTGGGGCCGACGAACAGCGCCGGGCAGGGGTACGCCTGGGCGAAGGCGCTGGAACGCGCCTGGCCGCAGGTGAGCACCGAGGTGTACAGCCT
>JAJYSQ010000318.1 GCA_021793495.1 Actinomycetes bacterium | reverse complement strand
GCTGGTCCGGCCGGCCCAGCATCTGGCGAAGCTCACCGGCTGTTGGGCATCCTGCTCGCCCTCCTGGCCGGGATCACCTACGCCATCTACTCGTGGGGCGCCACGCGCATCATGCGGAGCGGAGTCTCGCCTGACCCGGTCATGGGAGCGGTCTTCGGGCTCGGCGGGCTGCTGCTCCTGCCCGTCCTGCTCGCCACCGGAGCGCCCATCGTCCAATCCGCTCACAACCTGGGAGTGGCTGCCTACATGGCCGTCATCCCGATGTTCCTCGGCTATGTCCTTTTCGGGCGCGGTCTCGCTGCCACCTCCGCCAGCACGGCCACCGCGGTGTCGCTTCTCGAGCCGGCCGTTGCCACGATGCTCGCCTTGGTGGTCTTGCACGAACGACTTGCTCTGGTCGCCTGGGCGGGCATGGCCGCAACCGCCGTGAGCCTGCTGATCCTGACCTTGCCCCAGCCCAGGCGAGGAAGAATCGAATCCCCATCAGCGACCAGCGGGCCAGCCGGAGCGAGCCGCCACAACATCTTGTAGTCGGGACGAGTCGGTCGAAGCGATACATGCCCCGCCACAGCGGGTCGGGCCGTGGTTCGCCGGAATGAGAGAACAGGGTGCACCCTCTTCTCGTCGGGATCGCCAGTGGCGCGGATCACGTGCCGGCTTGATCGAGGCAAGAAAGCCCGGCGACATCCGGTGCCGGCAGTTCAGGTTTCCAAGTGAGCCATCGAACGCTTGCCCTGGGGCACCGCCGACGAGCTACCGCGCCGGCTGAGCTGGATCCACGGGCCATCGACTATCACGTCGCGGTTCGAACACGGTACACCTGGGACTGCCACTCGATATCGCAGGTCAGCCGAGGCGAGAGCCCGGCTGACGTGGTGCTGGGGCTCGGCGGCCCACCGTGGCGCCGTTGTCACCCGGCAGCGCTCGCTCGGTATCGGACCGATTGGGCCAGCCCTTCTCCGCCGTGGTGCTCCACCGTGACCACACGGCATCGTCGCTGCAGGGGTGCAGGGGGCCCTGCGCAGCATCTGCTGGTTGGGACCTTTGTCCCTTCCAGACCCCCCACGTCGGAATCGATGATGGACCGGTGGCCGTCGACGGCGGACTGTGGTGACCGTGTTGCTCGCTCCCACCCGGCACCGGTCGGGGGGCCCGCCGAGCGACCCGGTGGAGCCGGGAAACGCGAAGCCCGGTTGGCCCGGCCCGTCGGGATCGGTCGGGCCGTGAGAGGCGGCCCTCCACGACCCGGTCGCCCGGACCGCCGACGGCCACAACGAGGAATCGGGTAGGCACTCGTGCGGAGGCTCTCGGTGGTGGTGACCGCGCACCCGTGGGCCGTCATCGCCAGCTGGGCAGTGATCACGGTCGCCGTCCTCGGTGCGTCGGTCCCCCTGTCGCGGTTCACGTCCACCAACGATTCGGCGTTCTTGCCCTCGTCCTATCAGTCCGTTCGGGCCCAGGACGTGGCCGATCGTTCCTTCCCGTCCCTTGCCGGTGCTTCGGGCACCATCGCCGTCACCCGAGCGCACCGCGGGCCGCTCACCGCCAAGGACCAGGCCACGGTGGCGTCGCTCGCGGCCCGTCTCGATGCCGACCACCTGCGTGCGGTCGGTTCCGTGAGCACCTCGCCGTTCCTGGTGTCCCCGAACCGGCGGGTCCAGATCATCCAGGTGACCTTCACCGGTCAGATCGCTGCGCCGGCCACCAACGGGGCGGTGGCTGCCATCCGCAGCCAGAGCAGCCGCCTGCTCGCCGGCACCGGTCTGGTGGCTGGCCTGACCGGGACTGCGGCGATCAGCGTCGACTCCACCGCGGAGTTCTCCCACGCCGAGACCATCATCGACGTGGCCACCGTCGCCATCATCCTGGTCCTGCTTGCCCTCGTGTTCCAGAGCGTGATCATCGCCATCCTGCCCCTGGTGGTCATCGCCATCGTCCACCAGGTGGCGCAGGCGCTCACGGCCGACCTCGCCGACTGGTTCGGGTACCAGGTCGGTTCGGTGATGGCCCCGCTGCTGATCGTGGTGATGTTCGGTGTCGGAACCGACTACTTCGTGTTCTTGGTCTTCCGGTTCCGAGAGCGGTGGGCTGCCGGGGACAGCCCGACTGGCGCCCTCCGCTTCGCCGTCGTCCGGGCCGGCACCGTGATCGTGTCGGCCGCCGCCACCGTCATGGCGGCCTTTGCCACGCTGCTCGTCTCCAGCCTCGGCGAGCTGCGGACGCTCGCCCCCGGCCTCATCGTGGGGGTTGCGCTCACCTCCTTGGCCGCCCTCACCCTGGTCCCTGCGGTCCTCGTGCTGGTCGGCCCCGCCGTCTTCTGGCCCTCCGACCCGGCCCGCCCTCGCCGATCCCGCTGGTCGCGGTCGAAGCTGATCGCCAGGGCTGTTGCCCGTCGACCGGCGCTCGTGCTCGTGGTCTCGGTCGCCGTGCTCGGGGCCCTGGCCGCCGGCTTGGCCGGTTACCGGACCACCTACGACCAGCTCTCCGAGCTGCCTGCCAGCACGCCGAGCCGTCAGGCCTACGACACCATCGCTTCGGCGTTCCCCGCTGGCGAGCTCGGACCGACTGACGTCTTCGTGGTCGACCGCCACCGGCTGGCGCACCCTGCTGTCGTCGACCTGGCCGCCCGGTTCTCCCGGGACCGCGGGGTCAGCCTGGTGGAGGCCCCTCAGTACTCGCCCGACGGTCGTTCGGCGCTGATCGTGGTCGTGCTGGACACCGACCCGTACTCGGCTGCGGCGCTGGCCGCCGTGACCGGACCGATCGATGCCACGGCGCGGACCGGGGTGCCTGGTGCGAGCACCCTGGTCGGTGGCACGACGTCGCAGGTTGCCGACATCCGCACCGCCCTCGACCACGACATGAAGCTCGTGTTCCCGATCGCCCTCGCGGTCATCGCAGTCATCCTCGGCGCCCTCCTCGGTGCCGTCGTGGCGCCCGCCTACCTGCTGGTCGGGGTGATCCTGGCCTACGTGGCCACCCTCGGGTCCATCTCGTCGGTGTTCCTGTCGGCCGCACACTTCTCCGGGCTCGACTTCGTCCTGCCGGTCGTCGGCTACCTCTTCGTCATGGCGGTCGGCACGGACTACAACATCTTGATGGCTGCCCGCCTGCGCGAGGAGTTCGGATCCGGTGCCTCACCCCGGCAAGCGGCCCGGACCACGGTGCTCTACGGCTCTCCGGCTGTCGGGGCAGCGTCCGTCGTCCTCGCCGGCACGTTCGCGTCGCTGGTGCTGACCGGGATCGCGCTCTTGGAAGAGATCGGATTGGCCGTCGCCCTGGGGGTGCTCCTGACGGCCAACGTGCTGGCAACTCGGATCGTGCCGACGATCGCCGCGTTGCGCGGCTGGCACTTCTGGTGGCCACGTTCGATGCACCGGCGCACTGCTCCCGCCGCTCCCACCCTCACTCCCACCAGATC
>JAJYSQ010000317.1 GCA_021793495.1 Actinomycetes bacterium | reverse complement strand
GGCGCGACCGCCGAGCGGCTCAGCCACGCGGTCGACCGCCCGGACTTCGGGTTCGCGACCCACCAGGACTCTGGACGCCCCCAGCTGCCCTCGGTGTACTCGATCAGCGTGCTCGCCCCGGATGGTGGGCTGATCACCCACGTTCCGGCCGGGACGGACCCCACCGGCTCGACGGGGTCGGGCCCCGTCGTGACCTGGATGACCGCCACCGTCGTCGTCGCCCACCACGACCAGCCCTTCACCCGCCCGGGCCCGGGCGGAGCCTGGCGGCTGGTCGCGGTCCCCCTACCCCTGACCGGCAACACCCTCGTCGTGTCCACCAGCCTGGCCGCGGTCTCCGGAACGGTCGGGCACCTCGTGGACATCGACCTGGCGGTCGGCGCCGTCGTACTGCTCGGGCTCGGTCTGGCCGGGTTCACCGTGGTGAGGGCCAGCCTGCGGCCACTCGACGACATCGAGGACACCGCCGAGAAGATCGCGGCTGGTGACCTGTCACGCCGAGTCCCCGGGCAGGACCGACGAACCGAGCTGGGCCGCCTGAGGAGCGCCTTGAACACCATGCTCGGCCAGATCGAGACGGCGTTCGCCGCCCAGATCGCCTCGGAGGCCCGGGCCCGGGGCTCCGAGGACCGGATGCGTCAGTTCGTCGCCGATGCCAGCCACGAGCTGAGGACGCCGCTGACCTCGATCCGAGGGTTCGCCGAGCTGTACCGCCATGGCGGCCTGGCCGACCCTGACGAGCTGCCCCGGGTCTTCCGCCGGATCGAGGACGAGGCCGCCCGTATGGGCGTGCTCGTCTCCGACCTGCTCCTGCTGGCCCGGCTGGACGAGCACCGACCCCTGGAACGCCGTCCCGTGGACCTGGTCCGGATCGTGGCCGATGCGGCCCAGGATGCCCAGCTGCTCGCCCCGGACCGGGTGGTCAGAACAGCCTGTCTGGGTACCGGGCCCGCCGCGGTGATCGTCTCCGGGGATGAATCGCGGCTGCGCCAGGTCGTCAGCAACCTGGTCACCAACGCCATCACCCACACCCCACCCGGGACGCCGATCGAGATCAGGGTGGGGCGCGTCGTGGGGCCTGGGGGACCCGAGGCGGTGCTCGAGGTCGCCGACCAGGGCCCCGGGCTGGCCCCCGAGCACGCCCGCCGGGTCTTCGAGCGCTTCTACCGGGCGGACCCGGGACGCAGCCGCGAGCATGGAGGAACCGGGCTGGGCCTGGCCATCGTGGCGTCCATCGTGGCCGCACACTCCGGGCGTGCCGAGGTGGTGACCAGCCCCGGGCGAGGGGCCGCGTTCCGGGTGGTCCTGCCGGTGACCGCCCCTGGCGAGGAGCCGGGCGGCAGGACGCACAGCAACCCCACAGCAGGGCTCCAGGTCCCTCCCACATCGGTGCCGTAGACCTGGGTCGTGCGTTGGCGAGCAGACCGGATCGGGCCCGACGAACGGCACGCCAGGAGATCCCCCCGTCCGGTACCCGGTGGCGAGGGCCCCTCCCTGACGGCGACTGCCGAGGTGCGGCCACGCGTCACGGTGTACGGACCGGCGTCCACCACGGCCGAGCTCACCCGGCTGCTGGGCTCGACGTTCACGCTGCAGCAGGCCGGCGAGCCCTGGTCCTCGGGGCCGCCGGTCGAGGACCCGCTCCCTGCCCCGGGGTCTGACCTCGGGATGGTCGTGCTGGTCGATGCCGATCCGGCCACCACTCGGTGGGTCCGCGAGCGCCACCGAGGCGTCCCGCTGCTGGCGGTGGTCGCCCCGGAGGCAGACGCCGCCCGGATGGCGACGGTCTTCGACGCCGGGGCCCGCACCGCGCGCCATGCGCCGCGGCTGACCAGTGCCGCACTGATCGTCGGTGCCGCCATCACCCTCGCCGCGTGCAGCACGTCCTCCGGATCGGCCAGCACCTCGACTGCCGCGGCGTCGGCCAGCACCTCGACCTCGGCGAAGGGCGCGTCGTTCGAGGCGTACCGCTCCTGCCTGGCCAAGCACGGGATCACCCTGCCGACCGCCCGGCCGCGCCCCTCGGCCAGCGCGAGTACCGGTGGGCCGACCGGGGTGTCGCCGAGCGGCCATCCCTCGTTCGGGGGGCTGCCGCCGGGAGTCAACCAGTCGACGTTCGACGCCGCGCAGAAGGCGTGCGGGTCGCTGCGTCCCGCCGGCGGGTTCGGCGGGACGGGTGCGGCCGGGCTCACCGCGCTGCAGGCGTTCCGCAGCTGCCTGGCGGACAACGGGGAGACAGTGCCCGCGGGCACCCGGCTGGCCACGCTGATGCAGGAGTCGACGGTCGGCTCGAAGCTGGCGGCGGCGATCACCACCTGCCGGCCCCTGCTGCCGAGCACGCCTGCCCGCACGCACCCCACGGGCACAGCCACCCCGGGGTCCTGACCGGCCCCCCGAGCAGCCGTGCCCCCGCACCCAGACCGGCGGGGCGGATCACGACGACCGGGCGCCGTCGAGGTGGAGCAGCCGACGATCGCCAGTGCCCGGGTGGGGGGCACGCCTCGCGCCCTGCCGATCAGCGAGCTCACGAGGAAACGTACCGGTCTCCAGCGACCCACGGAGAGAAGTCGCTCTGCCGGGAGACCGGTTCTGGGAGAGAGTCTGCCGGCGAGACGCGGATGCCTCCGCCGTAACGCACATCCATCTGATGCGTGATGACCGCCAGATCCTTCGTGACGGCAGTGATCACGACGATATCACCGCTCGGAGACACGCCGACAGAGGAGATCGTGGCACCGCGAGCAGCCCAGTACGCGTGGTCGGCCTCTACCCGCGCTTGGACGGCCTCGGTCTGGGTCACCGTCCGAGATGCCAGGGTTATCGTCAGGCCGAATCCATGGGTCGTCGCGGCCAACGTGGCCACCTGATTCTCGAACCGAGAGAGCGTCGCCGCCGGTGTCGGTGGAAGGTAGACGACAACGGCGTTCGACGAGGGTTCGTACCAGACCCGATTGACCGCGACCGAATCTGCTCGCGCGATGCCCTCGACCCGGGCGAGGGCTTCTGCAATCCCGGGCGGCCCCGTGGGCGGCGCATCGGCCGCAACCGCTCCGACCGGCTTCGTGGGCGCGCTGCCTTGCGGAGCGGGCACAGGAGAGGCGCCGGCGGAACCGTCGGCTTGAGCCGCTGGCAGCGCCAACATCGAGATAAAGAAGGCGATGACGCCGGCCACACTCCACCACGCCCGCGACCGCCACCGTGCTCCGGGACTGCTGGTTGATCTCTCTGCGTGCCACATGTGAGCCCCCATATTCAGTAGCTTCGCAAGATACACGTGTCGTCGTTCGCAGATTGCCACGGAGTTTCGATATGCTCGTCGCTCCCGGGCATCTTGACGTCAGGCAACACGTATGCGTCAATCGGGATCTACGACCGCGCAGCGTCGTCGATCGCGGTGCTCAGGGTGCGACGCCGGACCGCCTACCCCCA
>JAJYSQ010000316.1 GCA_021793495.1 Actinomycetes bacterium | reverse complement strand
GCCAGCTCGGCGGTGCGGATCGGGTCCCCGGCGGCGGCCACGAAGAAGCCGAGCGCCGCCGGTACTGCTTCAGCGGCGGGCAGGCCCACGCCGATCTCACCCTCGATCAGGTCGATCGCGTCCTCGTCGCTGCCTGCGGTCATCGCGAGGGAGACGGCACGGTCGATGCGCCGGTCGATCCGCGCCCCGGGCACGTCCCGGCCCTGGGTGCGGCCCAGCTCGGCACCGTCCCGGGCGCCGGCCTTGGCCGCGCGCACCACGCTGGTCAGGGTGGCCTCGTCCGAGCATGCCTCGGCAACGGCTGCGGCGACGGCTGCTGCCCCGGCGACTCCCGCCGTCGTGTTGTGGCTGGGCACGCAGGTGGTGAACGCGGTGCGGACCGCCGCCTGCGGGTTGCCGTGGTGGAACAGGCCCACCGGCGCCACCCGCATGGCGCCGCCGTTGCTGGCGCCCTGGGTCATGATCGTGCCGGAGCGGCCCACCTCCCACGGGTCGGCGCCCTCGGCGAGCTGTTCGATCGCGGCGCGCGTGGTGGGCCCGGCGAAGTGCGGGTAGTAGTTCTCGTTCGTGGACCACTCCACCAGCAGGCCGGCCATGTCCTGGGCGGTCAGCGCGTCACCGGTGCGCACCAGGAGCTCGGTGAGCATGATCATCTGGCTGGAGTCGTCGGTGATCTGCGCGGCGGCGCGCCCGCGGGCGTACGGCGCGCCGGGCAGCGGGGCGTGGAACTCGGTGACGTAGCCGCCGAAAGCGCTGCGGATCTGAGCGCGGCTGAGTTCTTCGGTGGGAGCACCGAGCGCGTCGGCGATACATCCGGCAGCCAGGCTTCCGTGGATGGCGGAGAGGAGCTGAGCGGTCATCAGCGGTTCCTTTCGATGGTGATGCGGTCGATAACGGTCGGGGTGGAGGAGAGGTCGGTCAGGTAGGTGCGGGAGCCGACCTGGGTGACGCAGGCGGTGGCGAGAGCCACGGCCGTGCGCAGGCAGGTCTCGGCTGGATGGCCCTGCAGCACGCCGGCGAGGAACGCGCCGGCCAGGGCGTCGCCGGCACCGGTGGTGTCCACCACCGGCACGTCCGAGGCGCCGTGCGCGGTGAACGCGGCGTCGCCGGCCACCGAGCAGTACGCGCCCTGCTCCCCGCGGCTGACCACCACAGTGCCGGGGCCGAGGGCGTGCAGCTGCTCGGCCGCCGCCTCGTGGCTGTCCGGATGGAACTTCCTCGCCGAGGCGCTGTTCAGGAAGACGTAGTCGGTGTGGCCCAGCAGCGTGTGCAGCCGGGGATCGTCCGGACCGAAAGCGTCCGGTTCCAGATCGATCGCCACCTGAGCTCCGCCGTCGACGGCATGCTGGGCCACTCCGGTGGCCCACACCAGATCGTCCGCCAACGGCGCGACGATCCGCCCGCCCTGCACAGCGCCGGCTTCCAGCTCCTCCAGGTGCGGGATCTTGATCCCGGTGTCGGCACCGATCAGGGCCTTCTCACCGGTCTCGTCCAGCTGCACGAAGCACATCCAGGTCCGGTGCTCGGGGTCCTGCACGGAGGCGGAGGTGTCCACCCCGTGCAGCGTGAGTGCGCGCAGCTCCGCCGGCCCCTCCGCGTCCGTGCCCACCTTCGTGATCAGGCGGGTGCGAACGCCCTGCGCGGCGGCCGCGGCGGCGAGGTTGGCGCTCATCCCGCCGCCGAACGCGCCCAGGTAGCGCCCGATCGCTTTGTTGTCGCTGGTGGCCAGGTGCGGGACCTGGACGTAGTGGTCGACGCTCGCGTCGCCGACCACCACCAGGTCGGCGGGCATGCCAGGGGTACTCATCACAGACCTTTGTTTGGACTCTGGGGGTGCGGGAGGTCAGGCGTGCATCTCGAGATCGATGTCCATCTGATAGCGATCGCTGAACGAGGTGTGCCGGGTGAACTCGATGGGGCTGCCGTCCACCAGGTAGGAGGTGCGCTCGCGCACCAGGGCGGCGCCGCCGGCGGGGGCCTCGAGGTCGTCGGCGTCGGCGGCGGAGAGGCTGCCGGCGAACACGCGCTCGTGCGCGCGGCTGGGCAAAGCGTCGTGCAGCGCGAGGAAGTCGTAGAAGGATCCGCCCTCGAACGCGGCGTAGGTGATGCCGGGTTTGAGCGGAAGCCAGTGGTCGAGCAGGACTGTGGGTTCTCCGTCGGCGCGGTAGAGGCGCCGGATGTGCCGTACCTCGCTCGACGGCGGAAGGTGCAGGTGGGCCAGGGCGTCCTCACCTGCCGCTTCGGTGCTGTTGGCGAGGATCTGCGAGGTCACCTCGTGGCCGCGCTGGCGCAGTTCCTGGCCGATGCCCAGCATCGTGCTGGCGGTGCGGATCTCGCTCGAGGTGACCATGCTGCCGCGGCCCTGGAAGCGTTGGATCAGGCCGAGCCGGCCGAGCTCGAGCAACGCGCGGCGTGCCGAGGTGGCCGAGACCTGGTGGGTGCGGCACAGCTCGCTCTCCGAGGGCAGCCAATCCCCGGGCTGGTACTTGCCGTTGCGAATGTCGTTCTGCAGTGCGCGCTGCACGGCCCGGTACAGGGGCATCGTGCCGCGGTAGGGGCTCGAACCGGCGGTGGTCATGTACTTAGTGTACTAGGTGTGAGGAGTGGTCGGAATGCCCGCGACTTTTCTTGCGTGGACGCCACGCGGTGGGCGGGCCTGCGGGCGAGGTCGGCGCAGTTGCTACCGTCATGAGCGTGTGGTCGGACTGGAAGCGCAAGCGCGCCACCAAGAGGGTCAAACCGGGGGATGGGCGCCCACTGCGCCGCTATCGGTGGTGGCAGCCGTTCACGCGCGCGCTCTTCCACCTGCAGCTCAGCGAGCCAGGCGGCGAGGCGCACACCTGGTCCGTGGACGTGCGGCTCTGGGGCGATTCGGACGGTGAGGTCCGGGCCAAGCTGTACCGGGACCAGCGCCAGGTCGCGATCTCCAAGCTCCCGGCGGCGTTCCCGGTTCCGGGCGGCACCGTGGAGGTGGTCGCCAGTCCCTACGGGCTCCGGCGATGCCACTTCGTGCCCGAGACCGGCAGCGAACGGCAGCTGGTGCCCGACCCGGCCTCGGCCGAGGGTCGCCGGGCCCACCTGGAGCAGAATCGGCCGGGACTGGGGCGCGCGCTCGGCATCGTCTCGGTGGCGGTGCTGGTGGTGGCGCTGGTGCTCGGGTTGCCGCAGCTGGTGGAACAGATCACGGCGATCCCGCCGATTGCCGAGCGCGTGGGGACCTTCCAGTCACCGATCGCCCTGCCGGGCTGGCTGAACATCAGCCTGGTGGTGGCCGCGATCCTGGCGAGTACCGAGCGAGCGTTGCGGCTGCGCTACCACTGGCTGCTCGACGGTGGGCTGTTCGAGGGCGACGGTTGATCGCCATGACCGGCGGTGCCGCTAGCTGTATGAGGTCATGACGTTGTCTACACGTTCGTGGACTCGGCTGGCCGGTGGCTG
>JAJYSQ010000315.1 GCA_021793495.1 Actinomycetes bacterium | reverse complement strand
ACGGTCCCGCTTCGCGAGCGCATCACCAGCGACTCGGTCACCGCCCGGTCGTGGCCGTACCGCACCCCGCGCAGCAGCTCGCCGTCGGTGATCCCGGTGGCGACGAAGAACACGTCGTCCGCGCTGACCAGGTCAGCCGTGGTGTAGATGCGCGACAGGTCCAGGCCGGCCGCCGCGGCCCGCTCCCGCTCGAGGTCCGAACGCGGGGCCAGCCTGGCCTGGATCACCCCGCCGAGGCAGGCGATGGCGCACGCGGTGATGATCCCTTCCGGGGTCCCGCCGACGCCGAGGAGCAGGTCCACGCCGGTGTCCGGGCGGGCGGCGGTCACCGCCCCGGCCACGTCGCCGTCGGAGATGAACCGGATCCGGGCCCCGGCCGCCCGCACCTGGCCGGCGAGCTCGGCGTGCCGCGGCCGGTCGAGGATGACCACGGTCACGTCCTCCGGGGCCACGCCCTTCGCCCGCGCCACCGCCTGGATGTTGTGCTCGACCGGCGCGGTGATGTCCACGGCCGCCGCCGCCTCCGGCCCGGTGACGAGCTTGTCCATGTAGAACACCGCCGAGGGGTCGAACATCGAGCCGCGGGGAGCCACGGCGAGCACCGAGATGCCGTTGTCCATCCCCTTGGCGGTGAGCGTGGTCCCGTCGATCGGGTCGACGGCCACGTCGCACTCCGGACCGGTACCGTCCCCGACCTGCTCGCCGTTGAACAGCATCGGGGCCGCGTCCTTCTCCCCTTCGCCGATCACCACCACCCCGCGCATCGCCACCGTCGCGATCATGGTGCGCATCGCGGCGACCGCGGCGGCATCGGCTCCTTCCTTGTCCCCCCGGCCCACCCATCGGCCAGCGGCCATGGCCGCTGCCTCGGTGACCCGCACCAGGTCGAGGGCGAGGTTGCGGTCCGGTGCCGGAGGGCGCGGGAGGGTCATGTGTCTCCTTGCTCGTCGAACGCGGCTGGGCGGGCAGGGTCGAGCGGCGGCACACGGAGCCGACCCGTCGGAAGGCACCTCGTGACCCGACCCTAGGAGCCCGGGGAGGGTCCCGTCATCCCTCGTCGGGTGGAGGCGCTGGGGGAGAAGGACTCCGGCGCAGCGCCCGGCGCGGCGCCTCGGGTGGCACCGGCGCCTCGGCCAGGTTGGCGCCACCCATGCGCCACCAGGACCTCGACCGCCAGCCGCACGGCACCCGGGGAGGTACGAGCGCCCACAGCATGCCAGGGGCGGCGCAACGGGGTCCCGGGTACGCCACGCTCGACCAGCTCCCCGGTGGCGAGCAGCCCGACGACCGCCTGTCGGGACACCAGGCTGACCCCGAGCCCAGCCACTGCACCGGCGACGACCGCGCCGTTGGACCCGAGGGTCAGCCGCGGGGGGTCCATCTGCAGGGCCTCGAGCAGCGCCTCGCAGCTGGCTCGGGTCCCCGACCCCGGTTCGCGCAGCAGCCACGTGGCCCGGGCGAGGTCGACCCGGCCCATCGACGGCGGGGCGACCACCACCAGCTCGTTCGCCCCGAGCGCGAGCACCCGTCCCGGATGACCGGTGGGCGGGCGCCCGGCGATGACCAGGTCGACCTGGTGGTCAGCGTGCGCACGCCACACGACGGAGCTGGGTCCCACCTCCAGCCGCAGGTCCAGCCCCGGATGGGCGGTGCGCAGCTCCGCCAGCACCGCGGGCAGCACGTGGTCGGCCGCCGTGGTCACCGCGGCCAGCCGTAGCGTGCCGCGCCCAGGATCTGCCTCACCTCGGGCGGCCACCAGGGCCTCGTCGAGCAACCCGAGCACTCGCCGGGCGTACCCGGCGTACACCGCGCCCTCCTCGGTCAACCGCAACCCTCGGCCGTCACGGCGCACCAGAGGTACCCCCAGGTCCCGGGCCAGGGCGCTGACCGAGGCCGAGACGGCCGACTCCGTGACGACCAGCCGGCGGGCGGCCTCGCGCACCGACCCGGTCTCGGCCAGGGTCACGAACGTCCGCAGCCGGGCCGGGGTCATCGCCGGTCCACCGGACCCCGGGACCGGGTCTGGGACCGGAACCACGACCGCATGCAGCTTGCTTGAGTCATCACTCAACCTTCAGGGCAAAACACTTGATGGACAGCGAAAGCGTAGTGGAGCAGGATCGGGTCGTCGAGAGGAGCCACCATGGCCGACACCACCGCGCCCGCAGACCGCTGGGGCGCCGGGGTCATCCCGTACGCCGAGATGGGGTACTGGCAGCCCGACTACGAGCCCCAGCCCAGCGACATCCTGGCCGCGTTCCGGATCACCCCGCAGGAGGGCGTGCCTCCCGAGGAGGCCGGGGCTGCGGTCGCCGGAGAGTCCTCCACCGCGACCTGGACGGTCGTGTGGACCGACCGGCTCACCGCGCACGAGCACTACCAGGCCAAGTGCTACCGGGTGGATCCGGTCCCCGGCTCGCCGGGGCAGTTCATCGCCTACATCGCCTACGACCTGGACCTGTTCGAGGAGGGGTCGATCGCCAACCTGACCTCTTCGATCATCGGCAACGTGTTCGGCTTCAAGCCGTTGAAGGCGTTGCGGCTGGAGGACATGCGAATCCCCCCGCACTACACCAAGACGTTCCAGGGACCGCCGCACGGGATCGTGGTCGAGCGGGAGATGCTGGACAAGTACGGTCGACCGCTGATCGGGGCGACGGTCAAGCCGAAGCTCGGGATGAGCGGGCGCAACTACGGCCGCGTGGTCTTCGAGGCGTTGCGCGGGGGGCTGGACTTCACCAAGGACGACGAGAACACCAACTCGCAGATCTTCATGCGGTGGCGGGACCGCTACCTGTACGCGATGGAGGCGGTCAACCACGCCCAGGCCGAGACCGGCGAGATCAAGGGCCACTACCTCAACGTGACCGCGGCCACCATGGAGGACATGTACGAGCGTGCCGAGCTCGCCAAGGAGCTGGGCAGCATCGTGGTGATGATCGACCTGACGATCGGGTACACCGCGATCCAGTCGATGGCCAAGTGGGCTCGGCGCAACGGGGTGATCCTGCACCTGCACCGGGCCGGGCACGGCACGTACACCCGGCAGAAGAACCACGGGGTGAGCTTCCGGGTGATCTCCAAGTGGATGCGCCTGGCTGGGGTCGACCACATCCACGCGGGCACCGTGGTCGGCAAGCTCGAGGGTGACCCGCACGCGATCGCCGGGTTCTACGACACCCTGCGCGGGCGGGTCGTCGCGCCCGACCCGGTGAAGGGGCTGTACTTCGAGCAGGACTGGGCCTCGATGCCCGGGGTGATGCCGGTCGCCTCGGGGGGCATCCACGCCGGCCAGATGCACCAGCTGCTGCACCACCTGGGCGAGGACGTCGTCCTGCAGTTCGGCGGAGGCACCATCGGCCACCCGATGGGCGTTGCCGCCGGTGCCGAGTCCAACCGGGTCGCGGTCGAGGCGATGATCAAAGCGCGCAACGAGGGCCG
>JAJYSQ010000314.1 GCA_021793495.1 Actinomycetes bacterium | reverse complement strand
CAACCGCGTGGGCCGGGCCGACACCACGGCACGCAGCGCCGTGGTGTCACCGACTGGTACGGCTGTCCACGAGATCCCCCAGCGTTCCAGCACCCGGGCGACCAGCCGGAAGGTACCGCCGTACGCGTCGTCCGGGATCACGACGTGGTCCCCGGGAGCGCAGACGGCGCGCAGCAGGGTGTCCTCGGCCGCCAGTCCCGAGGCGAAGGCGAACGCCCGCACCCCGCCCTCCAACGACGCCAGACATGCCTCGAGCGCGTGCCGTGTCGGGTTGCCCGACCGGGAGTACTCGTAGCCGGAACGCAGCCCGCCGACGCCGTCCTGGGCGTACGTGCTGACCTGGTAGATGGGCGGCACCACCGCTCCGGTCGCCGGGTCGGGCTCCTGGCCCGCGTGGATGGCGCGCGTGGCGAAACCGGTCATGCCCGGCAGGCTACCTCCCCACGGGTCGCGGAATCCGCCTCGGGCCACCATCGTTGTGGTCAGCAGACCGCTTCCAGGAGAGTGCCATGTCCACCAGCAAGCTCACCCGTCGCCTGCCCACCTCCGCGGAGGCCCTGCCGGGCCGCGCCCAGCGGGCGTACCCGCTACCGGCGCACCACGCGGTGCTCGGCACGCCGTTGGACTCCACCCCCGGTGACGGGGTCGTACCGGCCGGGTTCGAGGTCGTGTTCTTCGGGATGGGGTGCTTCTGGGGCGCCGAACGAGAGCTCTGGCAGACCCCGGGGGTGTGGTGCACGGCCGTGGGGTACCAGGGGGGGACGACCCCGAACCCGACGTACGCCGAGGTGTGCACCGGTGCGACGGGGCACGCGGAAGTGGTGCGGGTCGTCTTCGACCCGCACCTGATCTCCTACCCGGCGCTGCTGGCGAGGTTCTGGGAGTCCCACGACCCCACCCAGGGGTACCGCCAGGGAAACGACTCCGGGACCCAGTACCGCTCGATCGTCGCGGTGACCACACCGGCACAGCGCGCCGCCGCAGAAGCCTCGCGCGAGGCCTACCAGCAGCGGCTCACCGCCGCCCGGTACGGCACGATCACCACCGAGATCGTGCCCGCCGGGCCGTTCTACTACGCCGAGGCCGACCACCAGCAGTACCTGCACCAGGTGCCCGGAGGGTACTGCGGTCTGGCCGGCACCGGGGTCGCCTGCCCCGTGGGACTGGTTCCCGCCGTCAGTGGCTGGCCAGGTACCCCAGCACGTCCTGGCGGGTGACCACCCCGACCGGCTTGCCATCGTCGAGCACCACCACCGCGTCGGCCTGCTCGAGCGCCCGCAGCGCCGTGACGACCGGCTCACCACGGCCGACCATCGGCAAGGCCGGACCGAGGTGGGGCTCGATCCGGTCGGACAGCGCGGCCCGCCCGGTGAACAAGGCGTCCAGCAGGTCGCGTTCGCGGACAGCCCCGGCCATCTCGGCCACCATGAAAGGCGGTTCCGTGCGCACCGCCGGCATCTGCGACACGCCGTACTCACGGAGCACGTCGATCGCCTCGCGCACGGTGTCCCCCGGGTGCACGTGCACGAAAGAGGGCAGGGTGGTCGACTTGCGGGCCAGCACGTCACCGACCGTGACGTCAGCCCCGGTGTCCAGGAAGCCGTACCCAGCCAGCCACTCGTCGTTGAACACCTTGGACAGGTAACCGCGGCCGCCATCAGGCAGCAGGACCACGACCACGTCCTCGGGGCCGGCCCGGCGCGCGACGTCCAGCGCCGCAACCACGGCCATCCCGCAGGACCCCCCGACCAGCAGCCCCTCCTCGCGGGCCAGCCGTCGGGTCATCGCGAAGGAGTCCTTGTCCGACACCGCGATGACCTCGTCGGCCACCGACGGGTCGTAGGTAGCCGGCCAGAAGTCCTCGCCGACCCCCTCGACCAGGTACGGCCGCCCGGTGCCTCCGGAGTAGACCGAGCCCTCGGGGTCAGCCCCGATGATCCGGACCCGGCCGTCCGAGACCCGCTTGAGGAACCGACCGACCCCGGTGATCGTGCCGCCGGTACCGACTCCAGCGACGAAGTGGGTGACGCGCCCCGAGGTCTGCTCCCAGATCTCCGGACCGGTGCTCTCCTCGTGGGAAGCGGGGTTCTCCGGGTTGGAGTACTGGTCGGGTTTCCACCCACCGGGCGTCTCGGCCGCGATCCGGTCGCTGACCTGGTAGTACGACTCCGGATGCTCGGGAGGCACGGCGGTCGGACACACCACGACCTCGGCCCCGTAGGCCCGCAGCACACCGATCTTGTCCGCGGCCACCTTGTCCGGCACCACGAAGATGCATCGGTACCCACGCTGCTGGGCCACCAGGGCCAGGCCGATCCCGGTGTTGCCCGAGGTCGGCTCGACGATCGTGCCTGTCGGGCGCAGCGCACCGGAGCGCTCCGCGGCATCGACCATACGGACTGCGATCCGATCCTTGACCGAGCCGCCCGGGTTGAGGTACTCCACCTTGACCAGCACGGTAGGCCCGGTGGGAGCGACCACCCGGTTCAGCCGGACCAGCGGGGTGTGGCCGATCAGGTCCACGATGGAGTCGACGTAGCGCATGGCGGACAAGGGTAGAGCCCACGGACGAGTGGTACCGCCCCAGCAGGTCCGACCAGCACCCCAGGAGGTGGACACCCATGAGCCGTGCGGATCGAGCACGGCGCGTCGCCCGTCGTGCCGCGTACTCGGCCACCGTCGGCGGCGGGGCGGGGCTGGCCGGGGCCGGGCTGCTCACCGTCGAGGCGCTCATCGCCCGACGGGTGATCCCGCGCACGCAGGGTCGGCCGCCGCTCGCGGACGGGACGTACGGTCCAGGCAGCGCTCCTGGGCGACCCGCACGGGTACCCGTGCGGCTGGTCCTGCTCGGGGACTCCTTGGCCGCCGGGTACGGCACGAGCGAGCCCACCGAGACCCCCGGGGCGATCATCGCCTGGCAGGTGGCCCAGACCGTCGACCGGCCGGTCGAGCTGCGCACCGCCGCGGCGGTCGGAGCACGCTCCGCGGACCTGCTCGCCCAGGTCGACCAGGTCCGCGATCCGCCGCCCGACATCGCGGTGGTGATGGTCGGCGCCAACGACGTGACCGGCCGGGTCCGCCCGTCCGACGCGGCCGGTGGGCTCGTGGCCGCCGTCGAGGCGCTGCACGAGCTCGGCGCCCGCGTCGTGGTGGGCACCTGCCCGGACCTGGGCACGGTACGCCCGGTGCATCAGCCGCTGCGGTGGGTCGCCCGCCAGCTCAGCCGCCGGCTGGCCGCGGCCCAGACCACCGCCGTGGCCCGTACCGGCGCCCGGACGGTGCGACTGGGTGATCTGCTGGGTCCGGAGTTCGACGCCCACCCGGACCAGATGTTCGGGCCCGACCGCTTCCACCCCTCGGCCACCGGGTACGCCACCGCGGCCGGCGCCCTCGCGCCCAGCGCGATCGACGCCCTGGCCGAGGAACCTCGACGAGCCCATGAGACAGTGCC
>JAJYSQ010000313.1 GCA_021793495.1 Actinomycetes bacterium | reverse complement strand
GATCTGGACCGAGCCAGGTACAGCCAGATACGGTCGGGGTCCTCGGCGGTCAGCTCCTGCCACATGCCGGTGAAGTACGACGCGGGGCGGGGGGTGAAGCCGTCCCGGGCCGCGGTGTGCACGTACAGGTCGTGGAAGGCCGCCAGGTCCTCGGCACCGCCACGGGTGACCACCACCCCAGCCCGCTCGGCCCGGCGGACGTTGCGCCGCCACAGCTGGTTCAGCCCGTCCCACAGCTGCTGCTCGGTACGCCCGGCGAGGGGCACCTGGACGACGTACCGCGGCTGGCCGGCACCAAATCCGTCCGTGGGTGCCGGGGGGATCCATCCGTGGCTCCGTAACCAGCCGGCCACCGTGGCGCCGGTCTGTGGCGCATCATCCGGTGCGAGATCACCCAGCCGGTGCACCGCCGGGTCGGCCAGGCCCGCCTTGGCCGTGGCGGCCTGCCACCTCCGGACAGTCACCGGAGGGCCCATCCGGACCGCGAACGCGCCAGCGCTGCGCACCGCGGCGACCAGGGGGTTCAGCCATCTCGACAGGTCCGGGTCCGTCCAGTCGAGCACCGGGCCCTCGGGCAGGTAGGCCAGCGTCCAGGGTAGTCCGGGGATCGGTCGGTGCAGCACCAGGGCGGTCCCGACCAGTTCGTCGGCCGTGTCGAACCAGCCCAGTGGCTGCGGGCGCCACCCCACCTTCACCCGTGCCCACGCGGGGCACTGCAGGAAGCTGGCCGAGGCAGCCTGGGCGAACGCGTGGTGGGTCCTGGCGTCGATCGGGGCGAGCCGGAGGGGACCAGGGGCGGTGGCCGGCGGCCCAGAGGTCGGGGCCTGCGAGCTCGCAGGACCAGGGGTCGGGATCACGAGACGCAGAGCCGACCGGGCATGGCCGCCAGCCTACTGGGGAGGGGCGCGGTGGGCCCCCGCTACTCGATGAGCCCGTTGATGATGCCCTGCGGGTGGGAGTCCACGAGGAACCCCCGGTACATCACACTGAAGTACATCCCCAGGGCGGCCAGCACCCAGAAGACGACGATCAACCAACGCTGGCGGGTCGAGTCCGTGAAGTACTGGGCCAGGCCCCCGGTCACCACCCCCACCGCGCCGAGCACCACGCCGGCCACGTGCACCCCGGCCAGCAGGGACCCGACCGAGGCGACCGCGGCGACCGGGGTGATCACGACGAGGGCCAGCAGCGCGCGTGCCGCCCGGGGCGACCGTGGACGGGGCGGGTGCGGGGGCGCCGGCGTCTGGGGTTGTGTCCTGCTCGACATGATGTCCGACACGGGTGACCACTCTCTCGTCGGGGGCGCAGGTTCGTCGGGTGCGCGCGGCTCGTACCGGCGTCCGACGAACCGCCGATCATCATTCCAGCGTCCTCATGATCGTCCCGCACCGGGGGGTCGGGCAAGGCGCCGGTGGACGGCGTTTCTCCCGTAGGCACGCCACCCGCTACCCTGGGTGCGGTCACGCCGGTGGTGCTGGCGTGTCCTTTCGATCCTCCTGTCACGGAAGGACCGTGACCGCTCAAGTCCGAAGGAGGTGGGTTGACGCATGCGTCATTACGAAGTCATGGTCATCCTCGACCCCGATGTCGAGGAACGTGCCGTGCCCCCGGCGATGGAGCGCTTCCTGCAGGTCGTCCGCGACGGCGGTGGAGCGGTGGAGAAGGTGGACATCTGGGGGCGCCGCCGGTTGTCGTACGACATCAAGAAGAAGTCCGAGGGCATCTACACCGTCGTCGACCTGCACGCCACCCCGGCACTGGTGTCCGAGCTGGACCGCCAGCTCAACCTCAACGAGGCGGTCCTGCGGACCAAGGTGATCCGACCCGACCAGCGCTAGGTGCCGGCAGGGGCCCAGCGCCCCGGACAGGAGTCCCCTCGATGGCAGGCGAGACCGTCATCACCGTGGTCGGCAACCTGGTTGACGACCCGCAGCTGCGCTTCACCCCGTCTGGGGCAGCGGTGGCGAACTTCCGTATCGCGTCCACTCCCCGGACCTATGACCGGACGTCCGGGGAGTGGAAGGACGGCGACAGCCTCTTCCTGACCTGCAACGTCTGGCGCCAGGCGGCGGAGAACGTCGCCGAGTCCCTGACCCGCGGGATGCGCGTGATCGTCTCCGGACGGTTGCGTCAACGGTCGTACGAGACCAAGGAAGGGGAGAAGCGCACCGTCTACGAGCTGGAGGTCGACGAGGTCGGCCCCTCGCTGCGCAGCGCCACGGCCAAGGTGGCCAAGGTCGCCCGAGGTCAGGGTGGGTACGGCTCCGGTGCGCCAGCCACGCCG
Organism: Actinomycetes bacterium; assembly: GCA_021793495.1. Lineage (GTDB taxonomy): Bacteria > Actinomycetota > Actinomycetes > JAJYSQ01 > JAJYSQ01 > JAJYSQ01. Next base: position 1,171 of record JAJYSQ010000313.1, on the reverse strand, counting down.
TCCGACGACCCGTGGGCCACCCCGCCGGCTGGTGCCGGCGGGCGCAGCGCCGAGTCGTGGGGAACACCCCCCGGCGACGAACCTCCTTTCTGACTCCGGCACCGCCGGGCGATCCGCCACCGACCACCTATCCGATGGACCATCCCGCGTACCGCGCGGGCTTCACGACTGGAGCACCACGATGGCCAAGCCACCGATCCGCAAGCCGAAGAAGAAGATCTGCGCCTTCTGCAAGGAGAAGACGCCCTACATCGACTACAAGGACACCGGGCTGCTGCGCAAGTTCATCTCCGACCGCGGCAAGATTCGGGCCCGACGGGTCACCGGGAACTGCACCCAGCACCAGCGCGACATCGCCACTGCGGTGAAGAACGCCCGCGAGATGGCTCTGCTGCCCTACACGTCGGCTGCGCGCTGACCGTCCGTCGACAGTGAAAGGTTCACACTGATGAAGCTCATCCTCACCCAGGAGGTGGCCGGGCTCGGGGACGCGGGGGACGCCGTTGAGGTTCGCGACGGCTACGGGCGCAACTTCCTGATCCCTCAGGGCCGGGCGATGCTCTGGACCCGCGGGGCGGACAAGCAGGTAGTGGCGATGCGCCGGGCCCGTGCGGTCCGCCAGGTGCGCGACCTCGACCACGCCCGGGAGGTCAAGGCAAGGCTCGAATCGCTGTCGATCAGCTACCAGGCACGGGTCGGTACCAGCGGCCGGCTGTTCGGCTCGGTGACCGTCCTCGACGTGCTCGAGGCTGTCCGCCGTGCCGGAGGCCCGGAGCTCGACCGGCACTCGGTGGTGATCCCGGCCCCGATCAAGGCGGTGGGAGCTCACCAGGTGCTGGTCCGACTGCACCCCGAGGCGGAGGCGACCCTGCGAATCGAGGTCGTGCCCAGCTGAGGGAGCGGCCACCCACACCCTGGTGACCGCTGTGCCCCAGGTCCAGGCCTCGTGCCGCGGGCCATCGCGGATTTCTCCACACGTTGTCCCCACCCGGCGCACACGCCGCTCGTCGCGGCACCCGCACGACCAGGCCCGGCGTCCACATCCCCTGTGGATGGGGGGGCCTGGTCGTCCCGGCGGCGGGTCCGTAATGTCGCCACCCGGGCCCGACGACGTCTCGCCGTGAGCACCGAGCAGCTGAGGTTCCTGTCGGTGCTCGATGGCACGGAGATC
>JAJYSQ010000312.1 GCA_021793495.1 Actinomycetes bacterium | reverse complement strand
GAGCTGCTGCGGTCCAGTGGGGATGGTCGGGCCGCGCTGTTGGTCGCTGCCGGCGGAGGCGAACCGGACCTCCCCGGCCGGGACGCGCTGGGCCGGGACGCCGCGCCGGCGGGGACCTCCTGGGTCCGGGATCTGGTCGAGGCCCCGGACCTCCTGCGCGTCACCGTCGATCGGCTGCTCGCCGGCGCCGTGGTCACCGACGACCTTGCGCTGGCCGCCACGGCGCTCGTCGAGCCTCGGGTCCGGCGGGTCGTCACGACCGACGGGGACCTGCTGGAGGCCGGTCTGGTGGTGGGCGGCTCGGCGAGCACGCCGAGTGCCCTTGAGGTGGTCGCGGCGGTGGAGGAGGCCGCCGACAGGGTGCGGCGCTCGACCGCGCGGCTCGAGGAGCTGCACGAGGTCCTGGCCGCTGCGCACGAAGAGGCCCGAGCGGCCCGGGGTGAGGCCGCCGTGGCCCTGGACCGGCTGCACGAGTCCGACGCCCGGCTGGCGGCAGTCGCCGAGGAGCTGGGTCGGCTGCGTACCGAGCTGACCGGGGCCGAGCAGGAGGTGGCTCGGGCCGAGAAGGCGGCGGCCACGGCGAACAGCACGGCGCGGGCCGGTCGGCGTGCCCTCGAGGAGCTGGAGGCTCGGCTGGCTGCGGCCGAAGGGGCCGGGTCGCCGGCCGGAGGGGCCGGCTCGGATCGACGAGCCGAGCTTGCCGAGGAGTCCTCGGTGGCTCGACGCGCGGAGACGGAGGCGCGGCTGGTGCTTCGCACGGCCGAGGAGCGGTTGCGGGCGCTAGCCGGGCGGGCTGAGAGCCTGCGACGTACGGCCGCCGCGACCCGTCAGGCACTCACCGCGGCCCTCGCCCGCGGTGAGCAGCGGTCCCACGCGATCCAGGTTGCCGAGATGGTGGCGCACGCGGCGAGCGTGGCCCTGGTCGCCCTGGGCTCCTCGATCGCCCGAGCGGGGGCAGACCGGGACGCAGCGGCGGCCGCCCGGACGGTGTACGAAGGTGAGCTGCTGGCGGTGCGGACCCGGGCTCGGGAGCTCACGACCCAGATGGAGGAGCTGACCGGGTCGTTGCACCGAGACGAGTTGGTTCGAGCCGAGCAGCGGGCTCGGCTGGAGTCGCTCGAAGCCCGGGCGCTGGAGGAGCTGGGATTGGGTGCCGACGTGCTGGTGGCCGAGTACGGGCCCGACCAGCCAGTTCTCGACACGGCGGGCGACGACGTGCCGGTCTCGGCGGACGGGCAGTCGGACCCGGGACCGGTACGGGCGCGGCCGTACGTCCGGGCTGAGCAGGAGGCGCGGCTGCGTGTCGCCGAGCGTGCTCTGAGCCAGCTGGGCAAGGTCAACCCCTTGGCGTTGGAGGAGTACAGCGCGTTGGAGGAGCGGCATCGTTACCTCACCGGACAGCTCGCGGACCTCCAGGCATCCCGTCGGGACCTGTTCGAGATCGTCCGGGAGGTCGACGAGCGGGTTCAGCAGGTCTTCGCCGCGGCCTTCGCCGACACCGCACGCGAGTTCGAGCAGGTGTTCGCGCGGTTGTTCCCGGGTGGGGAGGGGCGGCTGGTGCTGACGGACCCTGCGGACCTGCTGACCACCGGGATCGAGGTGGAGGCGCGTCCGCCTGGCAAGAAGGTCAAGCGGTTGTCGCTGCTGTCCGGTGGAGAGCGCGCGTTGGTGGCCGTCGCCCTGCTGGTGGCGATCTTCAAGGCGCGGCCGAGCCCGTTCTACGTCCTCGACGAGGTCGAGGCTGCCCTCGACGACACGAACCTGACCCGGTTGCTCGAGCTGCTGGTCGAGCTGAGCGGTACCAGCCAGCTGATCATCATCACCCACCACAAGCGCACGATGGAGATCGCCGATGCGCTCTACGGCGTGTCCATGCGCGGAGACGGGGTCAGCACGGTGATCAGCCAACGGTTGCGCGAGTCCGCACCGGCCTGAGCCGCAGGACGCGGTCTGCCAGACTCCAGGCGTGGAGTACTTGCTGGCGGGGGTTGCCGTCGTCCTGATCGCACTGGTGGTCGTGGTCGGGCTGCTCGCCCCGCGGCGCCGACCCGCCGGACGCAGCCGTCCGCCTGCCCCCATCGACACCGACATCGTTCCCGGGGTGGGCGACGACGCGAGCGTCCCCCGGGACACCCCCACCCGGACGATCGCCGACGTGGTCCTGCCCGACCGTGTACCGGAGGCACCGGGTGAACCGGCGCCCACCGGGATCAGCGCACCCGAGCGGCCCGCTCCGGCCGAGGGGCGGCTGGTGCGACTGCGTGCCCGGCTGGCCCGTTCGCAGAACGCCCTCGGCCGTAGCCTGCTGGACCTGCTGGGTGGGGCCGATGTCGACGAGGGCACCTGGCTGGCGGTCGAGGAGACGCTGCTCGCCGCCGACATGGGCGTGGGTCCCGCGCAGCAGCTGGTCGGACGGCTGCGTACCCGGGTGAAGGTGCTGGGCGTCCGGGACCCGGCGACGGTCCGGGCGTTGCTGCGCGAGGAGCTGCTGGGGCTGGTCGGCCCCGACCTGGACCGGTCGCTGCAGACGGCCCGCCACGTCGACCAGGGGCGGCCGGCGGTGGTCATGGTGGTCGGGGTCAACGGCACGGGCAAGACCACGACCTGCGGCAAGCTGGCCCGGGTGCTGGTCGCCGAGGGTCGCGACGTGCTGCTGGGTGCGGCGGACACCTTCCGGGCGGCGGCGGCCGAGCAGCTGGGGACCTGGGGGGACCGGGTCGGCGTGCCGACGGTGCGGGGTGCCGAGGGCGCCGACCCCGCCAGCGTGGCCTTCGAGGCGCTGCGCCGCGGCGTCGAGCTGGAGGTGGACACGGTGGTCGTGGACACCGCGGGGCGGCTGCACACGAAGGCCGGGCTGATGGATGAGCTGGGCAAGGTCAAGCGCGTGCTGGGGCGGCACGGCCCGGTCGACGAGGTGCTGCTGGTGCTCGATGCCACCACCGGGCAGAACGGGCTGGCCCAGGCCCGGGTGTTCACCGAGGCGGTGGACGTGTCCGGCATCGTGCTGACCAAGCTGGACGGCACCGCCAAGGGCGGGATCGTGGTCGCTGTCCAGCGGGAGCTCGGCGTCCCGGTCAAGCTCGTCGGGCTCGGCGAGGGCCCGGACGACCTGGCACCGTTCGAGCCGACGGCCTTTGTCGACGCCCTGCTGGGCCCGGCGCCCGAGCGGCCGGCGGCCGGCTGAGGGCCGGAGTTCACCAGGTCGCAACGTGGTCGATGGTTTCGTCATCGTCGCGAAACACCGGTGATCTACCGGGGAAACCCCGCACCGTCACCGTGTGCCTCGTACGTCCCCCCCGCCCGGACGACGAGGAGAACGCATGAAGATCGACACCGGTAACACGGCCTGGGTGCTGACCAGCGCGGCGCTGGTCCTGTTGATGACCCCCGGCCTCGCCTTCTTCTACGGCGGCATGGTCCGCAGCAAGAACGTTCTCGGGATGCTCGCCCAGAACTTC
>JAJYSQ010000311.1 GCA_021793495.1 Actinomycetes bacterium | reverse complement strand
GGGTGCACCGGGCGCAGGAGACGCACCGTTCCCGGTCGAGCAGCACCTGGGCGGAGATCGCCACGGGCTTCGGGAAGGTCCGCTTCGCATCGACGAACCGGGACTCCCCGGCCCCGTTGCTCATCGCCTGGTTCTGCAGCGGGCACTCGCCGCCCTTGTCGCACATCGGGCAGTCCAGCGGGTGGTTGATCAGCAGGAACTCGATGTTGCCGCGCTGGGCCTTCTCCGCGACCGGTGAGGTGTGCTGGCTGCGGACCACCATCCCGTCGGACACCGTCGTGGTGCAGGAGGCCAGGGGCTTGCGCTGCCCCTCGACCTCGACCAGGCACTGCCGGCACGCCCCGACCGGGTCCAGCAGCGGGTGGTCGCAGAACCGGGGGATCTCGATCCCGACCAGCTCGGCGGCCCGGATCACCAGGGTGCCCTTCGGGACGCTGACCGGGATCCCGTCGATGGTCAGCGAGACCAGGTCCGCGGGAGGTACCGCGTCCGCGCCGGAGGTGGGGGTCGTCGTGGTCACGCTCATCAGGCACTGGCTCCCGCGAAGACGGTGGAGGCGACCGGGTCGAACGGGCAGCCCCCGTGGGTCAGGTGCGCGACGTACTCGTCGCGGAAGTACTGCAGCGAGGAGGTCACCGGGCTGGTCGCACCGTCCCCGAGGGCGCAGAACGCTCGACCCAGGATGTTCTCCGACATGTCCAGCAAGGTGTCCAGATCCTCCTCGGTGCCCTCGCCGGACTCGAGCCGGTCAAAGATCTTGACGTACCAGTAGGTGCCCTCGCGGCACGGGGTGCACTTGCCGCAGGACTCGTGCCGGTAGAACTGCGACCAACGGGCCACCGCCCGGACCACGCAGGTGGTCTCGTCGAAGATCTGCAGCGCCTTGGTGCCGAGCATCGAGCCGACGGCGGCGACCCCCTCGTAGTCCAGGGGTACGTCCAGGTGCTCCGTCGTCAGGATCGGGGTGCTCGACCCTCCCGGGGTCCAGAACTTCAGCTCGTGACCCTCGCGCACCCCGCCGGCGAGCTCCAGCAGCTGGCGCAGCGTGACCCCGAGCGGGGCCTCGTACTGCCCCGGACGAGCGACGTGCCCGGACAGCGAGTAGATGGTGTGTCCGGCGGACTTCTCGGTGCCCATCGAGCGGAACCAGTCCGGGCCCCGACGGATGATCGCCGGCACGCTGGCGATCGACTCGACGTTGTTCACCACGGTGGGGCTGGCGTACAGCCCGGCGACCGCGGGGAACGGCGGGCGCAGCCGCGGCTGGCCACGAAACCCCTCCAGGGAGTCCAGCAGCGCGGTCTCCTCCCCGCAGATGTACGCCCCCGCGCCGATGTGCACGGTGATGTCCAGGTCGTACCCGGACCCCAGGATGTCCCGGCCCAGGTAGCCGGCCTCGTACGCCTGGCGGACCGCGTTCTGCACGCGCCGGATCACGTGCGCCACCTCGCCGCGGATGTAGACGAACGAGTGGCGGGCCCGGATCGCGTAGGAGGCGATCACCATGCCTTCGACCAGCGCGTGCGGGTTGCCCAGCATCAGCGGGATGTCCTTGCACGTCCCCGGCTCGGACTCGTCGGCGTTGACCACCAGGTAGTGCGGCGCGGTCCCCCCCTGCGGGATGAACGACCACTTCATCCCGGTCGGGAACCCCGCGCCACCGCGGCCGCGCAGCCCCGACTCCTTCACCGCGGCGATCACCGCGTCCGGCTCCATGGCCAGCGCCTGGCGCAGCCCCTGGTAGCCGTCGTGCTCCTCGTAGGTCGCCCGCGTCCACGACCGTGGCGCGTCCCACAGGTCGGTCAGTACCGGAGTCAGGATCACTTCTCGCCCCCCGAGGTGGTCGCGGAACGGTACAGCGCCAGGCCGGCCAGGCTGGCGGGCCCGGCGGCCGGCCCCTCGTCGGCCCGCCCGTCGTCGAAGCCCGCAAGCATCCGCTCGGTCTCGGTGAACGAGGTCAACCCGGCCCCCCGCGTCGGAGTCGGCGGGTCCCCGGCCCGCAGCCGGTCGACCAGCTCCCGGGCCGAGGCCACCGTCTGGTTGTCGAAGAACTCCCAGTTGACCATCACCACGGGGGCGTAGTCACAGGCAGCGTTGCACTCGACGTGCTCCAGGGACACCATCCCGTCAGGGGTCGTCGCGTCCCCGGTGATCCCGAGGTGCTCGCGCAGGTCGGCGAGGATCGCGTCGCCTCCGAGCACGGCGCACAACGTGTTCGTGCACACCCCGACGTGGTAACGCCCGGCCGGGCGGCGCCGGTACATCGTGTAGAAGGTGGCGACCGCGATCACCTCCGCGGGGGTCAGCCCCAGGGTCTCGGCGGCGAACTCGATGCCGTCCTCGCTGACGTACCCCTCCTCGGACTGCACCAGGTGCAGGATCGGCAGCAGCGCCGACCGGGCCCGCGGGTAGCGCGCGATGATCGCGGCCGAGTCCGCGGTCAGCCGCGCTCGGGTCTCGTCGGTGTAGGCCATCAGCGGTCCACTCCCCCCATCACGGGGTCGATCGAGGCCACCGACGCGATCACGTCGGCGACCTGGCCGCCTTCGCACATCGCGGCGACGGCCTGCAGGTTGTTGAACGATGGATCCCTCAGGTGCACCCGGTACGGCCGGGTCCCGCCGTCGGACACGACATGGGCTCCCAGCTCGCCCCGAGGAGACTCCACCGCGGCGTACGCCTGGCCGACCGGGACGCGGAACCCCTCGGTCACCAGCTTGAAGTGGTGGATCAGCGCCTCCATGGACTCGCCCATGATGTGCCGGATGTGGTCCAGGGAGTTGCCCATCCCGTCCCCGCCGAGGGCCAGCTGCGCGGGCCAGGCGATCTTCGGGTCGTCGACCATGACCGGGCCGGGCACCAGGCGGTCCAGGCACTGCTCGACGATCGCCAAGGACTGGTGGACCTCCTCCAGCCGGATCCGGAACCGGCCGTACGCGTCGGCGGTGTCCCAGGTGACCACGTCGAACTCGTACGTCTCGTACCCGCAGTACGGCTGGGCCTTGCGCAGGTCCCAGGGGTAGCCCGTGGCACGCAGGATCGGACCGGTGATGCCCAGGGCCATGCACCCGGTCAGGTCCAGGTACCCGACGTCCACGTGGCGGGCCTTGAAGATGGTGTTCTCGTTGCAGAGGTCGGAGTAGTCGGCCAGCCGCTTCGGCATGATCGTCAGGAACTCGCGGATCTTGTCCACCGCCCCCGGCGGCAGGTCCTGGGCCACCCCGCCCGGTCGGATGAACGCGTGGTTCATCCGCAGCCCGGTGATCAGCTCGAACAGGTCCAGGACCAGCTCGCGCTCCCGGAACCCGATCGTCATGACGGTCAGCGCACCGACCTCCATGCCGCCGGTGGCGATGGCCACCAGGTGCGAGGAGATCCGGTTGAGCTCCATGAGCATCACCCGGATCACGCGAGCCCGCTCCGGGATCTGGTCGGTGATGCCGAGCAGCTTCTCCACCGCCA
>JAJYSQ010000310.1 GCA_021793495.1 Actinomycetes bacterium | reverse complement strand
GGAGACCGGTCCTCCGAAGATCTCGATACGGTCCCCGGGAGCTACGGTCACCACGGCACGCTTGGTGGCAGGACGCTGCCCCCAGCCGGTGCGGGTGCGCTTGCGCTTGCCGGTCCTGTTCGCGGTATTGACGCCCAGGACCTTCACGCCGAAGACCTTTTCGACGGCGATCTTGATCTGTGTCTTGTTCGCATCCGGTGCGACGATGAAGGTGTACTTGTTCTCCTCGAGGAGCCCATAGCTCTTCTCGGAGATCACTGGCCTGCGCAGGGTGTCGCGCGGGTTGCCGCCGCGCTCCACCACCGGCGTCTCGGACAGGGGCTGGCTCATCGCTCGTCCTCCTGGGCAGCGTCGGGCTGCTGGGCAGCCACCGCTACGGGGATGGCCGGCACCGGCTCCTGCCCCGACACCTCGGGCACACCGGTCGGTCCGTCCGACTCGCCGCGTCGGTGGGGGCGCCGCCGTGGGTGGGTGGCCAAGAACTCCTCGAACCCGGGCTGCGTGAAGATCACGTCGTCGCTGACCAGCACGTCGTAGGTGTTCAGCTGGTCAGCGGCGACCAGATGGACCCGTGCCACGTTGCGCAGGCTGCGCCAGCCGATCTCGTCCGCACGATCCAGCACCACCAGCAGGTGCCGGCGGGTGGACACCGACGCCAGCACCGAGACCGCCTGCTTGGTGGACGGGCTCTCCCCGCGGACGACCGCAGAGAGCACGTGCACCCGGCCCTCACGGGCCCGGTCGGACAGAGCGCCACGCAACGCAGCCGACTTCATCTTCTTCGGCGTGCGCTGGTCGTAGCTGCGTGGCACGGGGCCGTGCACCACCCCGCCACCGACGAACTGCGGGGCTCTCGTCGACCCCTGACGGGCTCGACCGGTGCCCTTCTGCTTGTAGGGCTTGCGCCCACCACCGCTGACCCGCCCCCGGGTCTTCGTGGAGTGCGTGCCTTGGCGCGCCGCCGCCAGCTGGGCGACGACGACCTGGTGCAGGAGCGGCACGTTCGCCGTGACGTCGAAGATGTCGCCCGGCAAGGTGACGGTGCCGACGGCCTCACCAGCCGCGTCTCGAACCTGGACCTCGGTGGCGCTGCTCACGCCTGGGCTCCCTTCGCTGCGGTCCTGACCAGAACCACCCGTCCGGCGGACCCGGGCACTGCACCCTTGATCAGCAGCAGCCCGTTCACCTCGTCGACCGCAGCGATGGTCAGGTTCTGAGTGGTGGTCCGCGCCGCGCCGAGCCGACCGGCCATCCGCAACCCCTTGAACACCCGGCCTGGGGTCGCGCAGGCACCGATCGACCCGGGAGACCGGTGCTTGCGCTGGGTGCCGTGCGAGGAGCTCAAGCCCTTGAAACCATGACGCTTCATGACTCCGGCGGTGCCCTTGCCCTTGCTGGTACCGACCACGTCGACCACGGTTCCCACGGTGAACAACGACGCCGTGAGCTCCTGGCCGACCGTGTACTGCGAGGCGTCGGCGGTGCGGATCTCCAACAGGTGACGCCGGGGCGGGACCCCGGCCTTGGCGAAGTGACCGCGCAACGGCTGGCTCACCCGTCGGGGATCGATAGCCCCGAAGGCGATCTGGACGGCCCGGTAACCATCGGACTCCGGGGAGCGCACCTGGGTGACGACGCACGGCCCGGCCTTGACGACGGTGACCGGCACGACCCGGTTCTGCTCATCCCAGATCTGGGTCATGCCGAGCTTCTCGCCGAGCAGCCCGCGCACGCTGCGCTGGGTGGGGATGGTCATTGTGCGGAGTCCCCCCTACAGCTTGATCTCGATGTCGACGCCGGCCGGCAGGTCGAGCCGCATGAGCGAGTCGACCGTCTTGGGGGTCGGGTCGATGATGTCGATGAGGCGCTTGTGGGTGCGCATCTCAAAGTGCTCCCGGCTGTCCTTGTACTTGTGCGGGGAGCGGATGACGCAGTAGACGTTTCTCTCCGTCGGCAGCGGGACCGGCCCCGCGACCTTGGCACCGGTCCGCGTCACGGTCTCGACGATCTTGCGCGCCGAGCTGTCGATCACCTCGTGGTCGTAAGCCTTGAGCCGGATGCGGATCTTCTGTCCCGCCATGGAGTCGTCGTCCTTCGGTAGGTCTGCTGGCGCCGGAAGTCCGGCCCCCGAGGTCGGGCGTGTCGTCGCAGTCGTGCGCCTGGATCCCGGAGGGAACTCAGGCGGTACGCGGTGTGGTGCGTGCCCTGCTGGCGGACCGATCCTCGTCCTGAGGTTCGAGACCGTGCCGATGCCGCGTCGACGGATCGCCAGCAGCCAGGCTGCTGTCCCCACTCCCACGCGACTCGTGGCCGGACCGAGATCCACCCACGCGCCCATCCAGGACTCAACCGGCCCCGGGCAACCGGCCCAGTATGCCGCACCGGTCCCCTCTCGGCCAAACTGGGGCGACCACGCCCACGCCGGACGGTGCGGCCGTGCCTCGGAGGACTCCCGAGGCACGGCCGCCCCTGCTACTTCTCGATCTTGATCACGCGTCCGGCACCCACGGTCCGGCCACCCTCGCGGATGGCGAACCGAAGGCCTTCCTCCATCGCGATGGGCTGGATGAGCTCGACGCGCATCTCGGTGTTGTCGCCCGGCATCACCATCTCCGTGCCCTCGGGCAGGGTCACGACGCCGGTCACATCGGTGGTCCGGAAGTAGAACTGCGGGCGGTAGTTGTTGAAGAACGGGGTGTGCCGTCCGCCCTCATCCCGGCTCAGGATGTACACCTGGGCGTCGAAGACCGTGTGCGGGGTGCTGGTGCCCGGCTTGATCACCACCATGCCGCGCTCGACGTCCTCCCGCTTGGTCCCCCGCAGCAGGATGCCGACGTTCTCCCCGGCCTGACCCTCGTCGAGGAGCTTGCGGAACATCTCCACGCCCGTGACCGTCGTCTTCTGGGACTTCTCCCGGATGCCGATGATCTCGACTTCTTCGTTCAGCTTGACCACACCGCGCTCGATGCGCCCGGTGACGACGGTGCCACGACCGGTGATGGTGAAGACGTCCTCGATCGGCATGAGGAACGGCTTCTCCACCTCGCGCACGGGGTTCGGGATCGAGGAGTCGACGGCGGCCATCAGCTCGAGGAGCTTCTCTGACCAGGCCGGGTCGCCCTCCAGCGCCTTGAGTGCCGAGACTCGGACCACCGGCACGTCGTCGCCCGGGAACTCGTAGGTGCTCAGCAGCTCGCGCACCTCCAGCTCGACGAGCTCGAGGATCTCCTCGTCATCCACCATGTCCGCCTTGTTCAGCGCGACCACGATGTAGGGCACGCCAACCTGTCGGGCGAGCAGCACGTGCTCCTTGGTCTGCGGCATCGGACCGTCGGTCGCCGCGACCACCAGGATCGCACCGTCCATCTGGGCGGCACCGGTGATCATGTTCTTGATGTAGTCCGCGTGCCCGGGGCAGTCGACGTGCGCGTAGTGCCGAGCCTCGGTCTGGTACTCGACGTGCGCGAT
>JAJYSQ010000309.1 GCA_021793495.1 Actinomycetes bacterium | reverse complement strand
TCGGCGCACCAGTCGATGAGCATGACCGACCCCCCCCTGTTGCATTTCAAACACAGATCCTGTAGGATTTACTACAAGCAGCAAACAACATCCGCATGACTTCCGAGGGGGAGACGACCGGCATGGACGACGACGACTTGAGCTACGAGTACGACCATGTGTCCGACCTGGACGAGCTTCGACAGGCCGGACTCCTCGCCACCGGGCAGGAGCGCCCGGTCACCCTGACAGAGCGCAAGGTCCGGTACGTCACTGAGTGGGGGCCGGCCAGCAAGTGGCCGGACCTCCCGATGCATCGCACGGAAGCGGGCTGGCCGAACTGCGCCACCTGCGACGGCGGCGGGTGCCCCGACTGCACGGACCCGGCGTGAACTGCGGAGTCTGCGGGCGGTTCACGCGGAAGGTTCCCCGCTATGTCACCCGCTGAGGAGGAGTGGCGATCATGACCATCACACGTAACCCCGACGTCATGGCATGGCTCGGCGACGCCGCCGACGACATGACCGACGAGCAGATCGTCGAGTTCCACAAGGCGTGGGACGAGATCTTCGAACTGTTCACTGACGACGAGGACGAGCAAAACGAGCTACTGACATCGGCACACCTGGCCATCACACACGGCATCGACCTGGAATCCGCGCGGCTCGGGCGTGAAGCTCTGCGCTGGCTGGTCGTCGAGGCCGTCCAGCGCGGCATGAGCGAGGTCGAGGCCGCGCAGCGGGCCGGTGTCGACCGGTCGACGGTGCGCCGCTGGCTCGGGAAGTGAAGTAGGAGGGTCGCCGCACAGCCGGGGGGCAGTGGCTGGCGGCGACCAGTCTCTGTGAAGGCCAGCCCTGGGCTACACGCGTTGGCGGTACTGGCCGTGGTGCGTGTGGACGTGGCCGGATTCGAACCGGCGTGTCGCGAGGGTCCGCGTGCGGCCTTCCCCACGATCGACACCATGTCACGCCCAAAGGCCCACCTCGGTCACGCGAGGGAGGGTGGGGGTAGAGCCTCGACCTCGGAGGCCGAGGCAACATCACGGGGCTACACGACACCCATGATGACATAACAGTATCTGACAAACTTGATTCGATCAAGCCGCGACACGCCGCCGCGCCACGCCCAGCAGGTGGCTCGCACGCTCGCGCAGCTCGTCGAGGGTGCCGTCGTTGGCTACGAGGCAGTCGAACCCCCACTCGTCAAGCGCAGTTTCCGACTCGTGCGTGTCCACCGGATGCAGGCCGGGACGCTCGACACGCACCAGCACGCCCCCCTTGTGCCGGATGTACTCGGCCTCGTTGGGGAACCGCACGTCGGTGACCACCACGGGACGTCCCTCGCCCAGCGCGGCCTCGATGGTGCGGGCGGCGGCGTGCAACCAGAAGCCGGTGTCGAGTTCGCGGATGGCCACGCCGAGCCGCTGCAGCGTCCGCCGCACCTCCGGGACGTCTTTCGCGCGCTCCCACCCGAGGCTGTCGACCACCTGGGTAAGCCGCAGCGGCATCAGGCCCACCTCGGCTCCGGTGAGGATGAGCGGGTCTAGGGACAGCGCGGCGTCACGCAGCGGGTCGGCGAACGCTACCCGCTGAAACCCGTGCCGGGTCACGAGCCGATCCGCGATCGTGTCCTTCCCTGCGCGTTTCTTACCTGACAGCCCGATCAGCATGTCCCCCCCGGTTAGACGATGAGTAGGTTCGACCAGCCGCCGCCGTGCGTGGTCAGCGTGACCATGCCCGCTGGGGCGTCCGCGCCCGTGCGGTGCCGGTACCAGGTGCTGCCGCCGTCCATGGCGGGAACCTGGATATGGGTTTTCCGGCCTGGCTGGGTGATCGATAGGTGGTGCAGGTGCCCGGTCAGCAGCAGCGTGGACTGTCCGGCGTCCTGCATTCCGTGCGCCTGGTCAGCCCACCACTGGTGAGCTTTTCCGGGCCGCATCTGGTGCCCGTGCGCGAGAGTGGTGATCGTGCCGCCGATGTCGAGAGTGATCGTTAGTTCGTCGCGGGCCGGGACGACGACGGACACGTGCTCGTACCCGCCCGCGAGCGCGAGCGCGTCCCCGACGGCGGAGGCTGCGTCGACTGCCCAGCTGTCGTCGTAACGGGTGTCCATCCGCCCAGCCGTGCGCGACGCCTCATCGTGGTTGCCAGGCACCGACGCCAGCACGACCCGCTCAGCGAGCGGGGCGAACGCCTTCACCTGCTCCACCATCAAGCGCCTGAGCACGCGGACCTGTTCGGTGGTGGTCAGGTCGGTGCGCCACACCAGGGCGCCGCCCTGGCTGTTGCGGCCTTCGATGCAGTCCCCGAGCCACAGCAGATACACCGGGCCGATGCTGCTGGTAGACCCGTGTTTCTTGTCAGCTGCTCGTAGCGCCTTGAGCCTGCGCACGGCGGCGTCGGTGGAGTCGAGCACGCGCTGAATGGTCGCTTCGGTGCCGCCGCCGTCGATCTTCCCGAGCTGGGTGTCGCCGATGGCCACCACGTATGCAGCCTCGCCCGTCGGCGGGGTTGCCTTCGACTGCCGCCGCTTCGCCGCCTTCACGAGGGCGTCGATGTCGGCGTGAGTGACGCCCCGATCGACGATCTTGAATCGGGCGTACACCATCGGCGCCTCGGGGTTTCCCCAGTACCGGGTGTCGACCAGTTCGACGCGCCGGTCGTCCGGGATCACGAGCCCGGTCGCACTCGCGATGGCAGCCCGCCAGCCTTTCTCTTCGTCGGACAAGTCGGCAGGCTTGACCGTGACGGTGGCTTCTGCGGGTAGACCCGACTCGTACCGGACACCGGGCTCCCACCCGCGCGGGTGCGGTTGCTGCGTCACCCGCACGGGTGGGGCGGTCTCGGCGCCCGCGGCTGCCAGCTTCTCGACGAGACTCACGCCTGACCCTTTCCGCACGCGCACTCCCCGCGCACATGGCGGGACACTGAGTTCGCCGCGACCTGATCCAGCGACGGGTACACCGACGACGCCAGGATCTCGGCAAGCCGCTTCCAGGTGACGCCCCGGTCGCGGGCATCCTTGAGCGCGACGTTCTCCTCGGCGGTGAGGATGTGCAGCGGGCAGATGGGCCCCACGCGGAAGTCACGCTTCGCGTTGCGCAGCTCCTCGATGATGGTCGACATCGTTCCCCCTCATGTGGACATGCGAAGGGCCGCCCGAGAGTCCCGGACGGCCCTTCGCGTATAGCTATGCCACTTTGGCATAAGAGTATCTGACAAAGTGCCGTCTTCGTTGCGTATGTAGTTGCGCGGCGTGTCACGCCGCCGATCTCATGGCCGACAGTGCCTCCGTGAGCGTCGCCGCGAACGGATACGTGGGGCGCCCTCGACGGTCCACGCCGTGCGGGACGATCCGCCGCCGCTTGACCCACTGGTCGAGCAGATTCCGTACCCGCCGCTCGTCCCGCTCTGGCACGTACCGGAGCTGCACCCCCCACGACACGATCTCGCCGATCGTGAGCAGCCGGTCTCCCAGCGCCTGCCACAGCCGGTCGCGG
>JAJYSQ010000308.1 GCA_021793495.1 Actinomycetes bacterium | reverse complement strand
GATCATCTTCAGCTGGAACAACTTCCTCTTCTCGCTCGTGCTCGCTGATACGAGTACGTTGACGCTGCCGGTCGCCATCTATCAGTTCATGTCCTATGCCGGGATCGACTGGGGCGGCCTGATGGCTGCAGCCTCGGTGATGACCCTGCCGATCATTGTGTTTGGGCTGTTTGCGCAGCGCTACGTGGTGGCGGGCCTGACAGCCGGAGCGACGAAGGGGTAAGGCGAGGCGGCCCGCCTTCCCGCGAGCGATCGGGTGGGCCGGATGTTGGTAGCGAAGTGTTGTGTGTCCGCCCAGATGAGAGGTCTCTTGTGGTTGTACTCGATAGTACGTTGATGGCTCCTTGGGATGACGGCTTGTCGTCGCCCCGCATTGAGGACGTGCAGACGTTCGTGACCGCGCCCGAGGGGCTGAACCTCGTGGTGGTCCGCGTCGAGACGGACATTCCGGGCCTGTACGGCCTCGGCTGCGGAACGCACGCGTTTCGCGCCAAGGCGGTCAAGGACATCGTCGACGACTACCTCACGCCGCGGGTGATCGGCCGGAGCGCGAGAGATGTCACCGACATCTTCCAGACGCTGAAGCTGGCGCCCTACTGGCGCGGTGGCCCGGTCGACAACAGTGCGCTCTCAGGCATCGACATGGCGCTCTGGGACATCAAGGCCAAGCAGGCGAACGAGCCGGTGTGGAGCCTCACGGGCGGCCTGGTGCGTTCCTACCTGCCCACCTACATCTCGGTGTTCGCCACCTCGCTGGATGACCTTGTGGCGGGTGTGCAGCGGCGGTGGGACGAGGGCTATCGGCGGTTCCGGCCCATGATCGCCGGCCATGACTATGGTTCCCAGCGGTGCACCGGCCGCGGGTACATCGCGGACTGGGTGACGACGTTGACCCGGCTGGTCGAGGAGTTCGGGAGCGAAGCAGAGTACGTGGTGGACGTCCACGGCCGCCTGCAACCGCAGGAGGTGTTCGAGCTCGCGCGAGTGATGGACGACTTTCCGCTGGTGTACCTGGAGGACCCGTTCCCGCACGAGCTGACCCGGTGGCTGCCGCAGTTGCGGGGGTTCAGCTCACAGCGCCTCGCGATCGGTGAGACGTTCGCCAGTATCGAGGAGTTCCTCCCACTGATCGTGGCTTCCAGCATCGACGTGGTGCGCAGCCACATCTCGATGATCGGCGGCTTCAGCGCCGCGCACCGGCTCGCCACGTTGGCCGAACAGTTCGGAGTGCAGACCGCCTGGCACGGCCCGTTGGACCTGAGTCCGCTCGGCCATGCCGCGAATGCGGCCCTGGGCCTTGCCAGTCCGAACTTCGGGGTGCACGAGCACCACGAGCCCAGCGAGGCGGCGATCGAGGTGTTTCCCGGTGCGCACACGGCGGATGCCGGCCGGATCATGCCGTGGCATGCTCCCGGGTGGGGTGTGGGATTCGATGAGGAAGCGGCACGGAAGTATCCGCCGATGTCCCCCTTCACGATCTCCCGGTTGGAAGCGAACCGTGCACTGGACGGCGGCTTGCTCAAGCCGTAGCGACGGGAACGGCGGTGGAGCGGGCCGTAGGGCTCCGGGTCACCCTGAGGATGAGAGAGGTGAACGGTGACGAAGAATCGGTACGTGGTGGTGGGTGCCGGCGGTGTCGGTGGTGTGGTGGCAGGCTTCCTCGCGGCAGCAGGGGAGGACGTGGTCCTGGTGGCGCGAGGAGAGCATGGGCGGCGGATCCGAGCCGAGGGCCTGCTGGTGGGCACGCCGCGGGAGAGCTTTCGGGCCCATCCGGTGGTCATCTCCTCAACCGACGAGTGGCACCCGGAGGCGCGTGATGTGCTCCTGATCGCGGTCAAGTCGCAGGACGCGCCCGAGATCGTCGCCGACCTGGCGGGCAAGCGACTCGACGACTCGTTCGTGGGTAGCCAGATCCCTCTGTTCTGTTTCCAGAACGGACTGGCGAACGAACAGGCGGCGCTGCGCTACTTCTCCCGGGTCCATGGCGTGTGCGTCGGTATCCCCGGGGTCTATCTGGAGGCAGGGCGGGTGGATGCACATGGCCACCCGGTCCCCGGCGTGGTGGAGATCGGCCGCTCTCCTCAGGGGCGCGACGAGAGCGATGCGCACCTGGTCGCAGCGCTCACCGGCGCCGGGTTCCGCGCGTATGCCACGGACGAGATCGTGCCGTGGAAGGCGGCGAAGCTGGTCGGCAACCTGCGCAACGCGATCGACGCGCTGTTCCCGGCCGAGCGGGGGAGCGAAGCGGCCAAGCGCCTGTCCGAAGCGGCGCAGAGTGAGGCGCGGGCTTGTCTGGCCGCCGCCTCGATCAGTGAGGTCGATCCGACGCTGCTGGCCGAACATCGCCACGGGTTCTCAGAGGAACCCGTCGAGGGCACCGTTCGGGGTGGTGGCTCCACCTGGCAGAGCGTGGCACGCGGGTTGTCGTCGGTGGAGACGGACTACCTGAACGGGGAGATCGCGCTGCTTGGCCGTCTGCACGGAATCCCGACACCGGTGAACGAGGCGCTGCAGGTGCAGATGTGGCAGCTGATGGCACAGGGGCGCCGCGACTTCGCGATGACCGCCACCGCTCTGGCGGGATCCCTCCACATCATGGCCTGACCGCCGCCGACCTGTCGCGGTCAGCCGAGCCGGCGTACCGCCGCCCGCACCCCACCACCGGCAGCCAGTGCCTCGCGCGCAGCCTCCGGCGTCGCGCCGGAGAGCATCACGGTCAGCGCCGCCGGCAGGTCACCCTCGGATGCGGCCAAGGCCTCTCGGCACTCGGCTTCCGGCGCCTCGGTGGCCATCACCAGGATCCGCACGGCGCGCTCGTCGAGCTTGGCGTTGGTGGCGAGCATGTGCGTCATCAGATTGGACCAGGTGCGCCCGGTGCGGATCATCAGCGCCGTGGAGAAGGCGTTGATCAGCACCTTGGTGGCGGTGCCGGCCTTCAACCGGGTGGACCCGGTGAGGGCCTCCGGCCCGGTGGCCGCCTCGATCGCCAGATCCACCCCGTCGGAGAGCGCAGCTCCGGCCTGGTTCGTGATCAGCGCCGTGAACGCCCCACGCTCCCGGGCCGCCGCCAACGCGCCGCGCACATAGCCGGTGCTGCCGGAGGCGGTCACCCCGATCGCGACATCGTCCGGACCCAACACGGCCGCTTCGGCCGCGCCCGAGCCCTCAGCGTCCTCCTCGTCGATCGCCGAGTCGAGCAGCGCCGGAGCCCCACCCGGGAAGTGCCACGCGAACACGCCCTCCAGCCCGAACGTGGGCCGAGACTCGGTCACGTCGATGAACGCCAGCCGCCCCGAAGCCCCGGCGCCGAAGTAGTGGATCCGGCCGCCCGCCCGCAGCCGCTTCTCGGCAGCCTCCACCAGCTCCGCGAGAGCGCCGGCCACGCCGACCGCCGCCTGCACCCCCACCAGGTCCTCAGCCAGGATCGCCTCGATCGCGGTCTGGGCCTCGAGCGTGTCGATGTCCATTGTGGCCGGGTTCCGGTCCTCGGTGCCCAGGCCCAACGGGCTCGCCT
>JAJYSQ010000307.1 GCA_021793495.1 Actinomycetes bacterium | reverse complement strand
GACGGTGGTCGGGTTCAGGTCTGCGATCCTGGGCACCTCGCCAACGCTAGTTCGGCAGCACAGGTCGGCGGCGGCTTCGGCAGCGAACAGCCAGTGGCTGAGACCGGCGGGTCAAGCGCAACTCAGCGAGGGTGGCGCAGCGAGCGTGCCACGGCGCAGTGTGAGGACTCCGCCGGTGGCGCGGGCACTCGGCAACCCATGCTGCGACGGTCATCGCGGACACTGAGTTTTCGGCGAACGAGCTCAGTACAGGACGGTGGCGAACTCCCCCACCTCGGCGAACCCGGTGCGCCGGTACGTGGCCCGGGCCGGGGCGTTGAAGTCGTTGACGTACAGGCTGACCGTCGGGGCGATGTCCCGCCGGGCCAGCGCCACCACCGCGGCCATGCCGGGTCCGGAGAGCCCTTGGCCCCGCCGGCTCGGATCCACCCAGACGCCCTGCACCTGGCATGCCCAGGGGGTGGCGGCTCCTATCTCGGCCTTGAACACCACCCGTCCACCCTCGATCCGGGCGAAGGCCCGCCCGCCGGACACCAGCTCGGTCACCCGTGCGCGGAACAGCCCGGCGCCAGCCCCGGTCAGCGGAGACACCCCCACCTCCTCCGCGAACATCGCGACGGCAGCCGGCAGGAGCAGCTCGATCTCGTCCAACCGGACACGCCGGACCAGCGGGTCCGCAGCCACCGGGGAGTCTCGGTCGATCACCATCAGCGGCTGGTGCTGGCGGACCGCCCGTGCCGGCCCCCACTCGGGCTCGAGCAGCTCCCACAACATCCGGGTGGCCTCCCCCGGTCCGACGATGGACGAGCAGCGACGCCCCTGCCGGCGGGCACGGTCGGCAAACACCCGCACCGCGGCCGCCGAGGCTCCGACGAGCACGAGGTTGGCCCCCGAGTACGCCAGCGACTCCAGCTCCCCGTCGACCACGTGTCCCCACACCTCGGCCCCCAGGCGCCAAGGGCTCAGTCCGGCCAGGCGCAGCCGGGAGTGCACGAAGACGTGGGCCACCGGGTCCAGGGCTGCCAGCCGCAGCGCCGCCGACAGGTCACGTTCGTCCAGCAGCCGCAGCGTCGAGGTCCGTAGCACGCCACACTCCTTCGGTGCCGGCCACCCGCAACGAACGCCGGTGGGCCGATCAAGCCCAGCTCACCTGCGGCTTCCCCGAGGGTACGCCAGCCTGGCGCATCTCGTCGGCCATCGCCAGTGCCCGGGAGACCAGGGTCTCGACGATCTGAGACTCGGGCACCGAGTCGACCACCTGGCCGCGGACGAAGATCTGCCCCTTCCCGTTGCCCGAGGCGACGCCCAGGTCGGCCTCGCGTGCTTCCCCAGGACCGTTGACCACGCACCCCATCACGGCGACCCTCAGCGGCACGTCGACGCCCTCGAGCCCGGCGGTGACCCGCTCGGCCAGGGAGTAGACGTCGACCTGGGCCCGCCCGCACGACGGGCAGGACACGATCTCCAGCCGGCGCTGGCGCAACCCCAGCGATTCCAGGATCGCGATGCCGACCTTGACCTCCTCCACACAGGGGGCGGACAACGAGACCCGGATGGTGTCCCCGATGCCCTCGGCCAGGAGAGCGCCGAACGCCACCGCCGACTTGATCGTGCCCGGGAAGGCCGGGCCGGCTTCGGTGACGCCCAGGTGCAACGGGTAGTCGCACTGCTCGGCCAGCTGTCGGTAGGCGTTGATCATGACCACCGGGTCATGGTGCTTGACCGAGATCTTCAGGTCACGCAACCCATGCTCGGCGAACAGCGACGCCTCCCACAGGGCGGACTCGACCAGCGCCTCGGCGGTCGGCCGGCCGTACTTCTCCAACAGCCTGCGGTCCAGCGACCCGGCGTTGACCCCGATGCGGATGGGCACGCGGGCGTCGATGGCGGCGCGGGCGATCTCGGCGACCTTGTCGTCGAAAGCCTTGATGTTGCCCGGGTTCACCCGTACGCCGGCGCACCCGGCGTCGATGGCCGCGAACACGTACCGGGGCTGGAAGTGGATGTCGGCGACCACCGGGATCGACGACTTCTTCGCGATCGTGGGGAGGGCGTCGGCGTCGTCCTGGCTGGGCACCGCGACCCGGACGATCTGGCAGCCGGCGGCGGTCAGCTCCGCGATCTGCTGCAGCGTGGCGTCCACGTTGCAGGTCGGGGTGGTCGTCATCGACTGCACGGACACCGGGGCGTCCCCGCCGACCAGGACCGCCTTGGCGCCGTGGCCGACCGAGATCATCCGGCTACGCCGGCGGGTGGCCAGCGGCTGGGTCGGTACCTGGGGCATCCCGAGCAGGACGCTCACTGGATCATCTCCCTCTCGATGGCAACCGGCACCCCGGCGAACGGGTCATCGGGGTCACGCCGGCAGCTGCAGTGGATTGACGATGTCGGCGACCAGCAGCAGGACCGACAGCCCGATGAGCAGCACCAGCACCACGTAGGTCGCGGGCATCAGCTTGCGCAGGTCGACCCGGCCCGGGTCCGACCGGCCGAAGATCCGGTAGAGCCCGCGGCGGACCTGCTCGAACACCAGCACGGCCAGATGGCCGCCGTCCAGGGGCAGCAGGGGCAGCAGGTTGAAGATGCCGATGAACACGTTGAGGCTGGCGATCAGCATCAGGAACAGCCCGACGCGCACGTACGTCGGGTCCGGCGCCCCCACCACCTGGCCGGTCACCCGGGCGAACCCCACCACCCCGGTCAGCCCGTTCGCGGGTCGTGGGGCGTGCTCGAACGCCTGGCCGAACAGCCGCGGGACTGCGACAGGGATCGCCATCAACCCCTTGACGCTGAGGGTGAAGAACTGCCCGTACAGCGGCAGCGGGTTGGTTCGTTGGACGACGATGCTCGGGCCCACCCCCAGGAACGGCACGGTGACCGTGGCCCCTGGGGTGGTCAACGACGGGCGGGTGGACTCGACCAGGTCCGGGTGCAGCGTGATCTGCCGCCCGGTGCGTTCCACGACCACGGTGGCCGGCCCTGGGCCGGCCGCGACAATCGCCGAGGTGACCTGGTTCCAGCTCCTGGTCGGATGACCGTCGACCGAGACGATCTGGTCGCCGGGGCGGATGCCGGCGAGCTCGGCCGGCGAGGCCGTGGCCCCCGGCGCGCACACGTCCGAGGTAGCGGTGATCGTCGGCACGCAGGCCGACACCGCGCTGATCGTGGGGGTCAAGGCCGGGGAGCCCAGCCCGAGGGTGACGATCGTCAGCAGCACCAGAGCGATGAGGAAGTGCGTCAGGGACCCGGCGGCCAGCACCAGGGCCCGCTGCGGGGCCGGCTGGCGGTAGAACGCCCGCGACCGGTCGGCCTCCGGGACGTCCTCCAGCGGGGTCATCCCGACGATGCGTACGTAGCCGCCGGCCGGGATCGCCTTCACCCCGTACTCGGTCTCCCCGCGACGGAACGACCACAGCCGGGGCCCGAACCCGACGAAGAACTCGGTGACCTTCATACCGAACCGCTTGGCGGTCAGGAAGTGCCCGGCCTCGTGCAGCATGACCGAGACCAGCAACGCGATAGATCG
>JAJYSQ010000306.1 GCA_021793495.1 Actinomycetes bacterium | reverse complement strand
CTGCAGCCCGCCGCAGATGCCGATGGTGGGCCGCGCCTCGGCCGTCCGGCGGGCCAGTGCGCCGGCTAGTCCGGTGCGCCGCAACCATCCCAGGTCGTCGACCGTCGCGCGGGTGCCGGGCAGCACCACCAGGTCGGCCTCGGCGACCGTCTCGGGTCGGTCGGTGAAGCGCACCTCGACGCCGGGTTCGGCGGCCAGCGGGTCGATGTCGGTGGCGTTGCTCAGCCGCGGCAGCCGGAGGACGGCCACCCGCAGCACCGCCGCGTCCGTCGCCCGGTCGGGCAGGTCCCCCTGTCCGGTCAGCGCCCGGTCGAGCGCCTGTCCGAGGTCGAGGGAGTCCTCGACGTCCAGCCACAGGCCGGGCACCCAGGGCAGCACGCCCACCACCGGCCGGCCGGTGACCCGGGTGATCATCTCGAGGCCGGGGGTGAGGAGCGCCGGGTCGCCGCGGAACTTGTTCACCACGAACCCCGCGACCAACGCCTGGTCGGCCGCGTCGAGCAGAGCCACGGTGCCGTGCAGCGCGGCGAACACGCCGCCGCGGTCGATGTCCCCGACCACCAGCACCGGAAGTCCGCCGGCCCGGGCGAGCCCCATGTTCGCGATGTCCGTCTCGCGCAGGTTGATCTCGGTCGGGCTGCCGGCGCCCTCCACGACCACCACGTCGAACCGCGACCGCAGGTCGTCCAGGCACCCCACGACGGCGTCCATCAGCATCGGCTTGATCTGGCGGTACCCCATCGCATCGACCTCGGCGACCGGCCGGCCACGCAGCACCACCTGGCTGGACCGGTCGCTGCCCGGCTTGAGCAGCACCGGGTTCATCGCGGCCTCGGGCTCGACGCCGGCGGCTGCAGCCTGCATCGCCTGCGCGCGGCCGATCTCCGCCCCGTCGCGGGTGACCATGGAGTTCAGCGACATGTTCTGCGCCTTGAACGGCGCGACCCGCACGCCGCGGCGGGCCAGCCACCGGCACAACCCGGCGGTCACCACGGTCTTGCCGGCGTCCGAGCTGGTCCCCGCGACCAGGATCGCCCCGCTCACCGTGACCGTCCTCGTGCGCCGGCGGCAGCTGCGGCCAGCAGCGCTGCCGCCAGGCCTACGGCGTTCGCCAGCCGGGTCGCGCGGGCGATGTCCGCGACCTGCACCGTACGTCCCTGGCCCAGCGGGCCGCGCTGCTCCACCCGGCCGGCGTACACCGTCCGCCCCCCGAGCGCGACGCCCAGGGCGCCAGCGAACGCGGCCTCCACCCGCCCGGCGTTCGGGCTGGGGTGGTGCGGACCGTCGCGCCTCATGGTGCGTAGCGCCGTGCGGGCCGATCCGCCGACCAGCCCGGCGAAGGCGGCGGCCAGCAACCCGGTCAGCCGAGCCGGCAGGAAGTTCGCCGCGTCGTCCAGCCGAGCGGCCGCGGTACCGAACCGGGCGTACCGCGGCGACCGGTGACCGACCATCGCGTCCAGGGTGTTCGTCGCCCGGTAGGCCAGCAGGCCCGGCGTCCCGGCAACGGCCCCCCAGAACAGGGGGGCCACCACCGCGTCGCAGGTGTTCTCGGCGACCGACTCGACCGTGGCGCGCGCCAGATCGGGCACGTCGAGCCCCGCCGGATCACGGCCGCACAGGTGGGGCAGCCGTGATCCGGCCCCCGCCGAGTCGCCGGCCTGCAGCAGCCTGGACATCGCCTCGGCCTCGCGGTGCAGGGAACGCCCACCGAGGACCGCCCACGTCGCCAGGCCGGTCATGGTGGCCCGCGCCAGCGGCCCGCGGCCGGCGCGCTCGGCGACCAGGCCGAGCCCCGCGCTGGCGCCGACGAGGACGGCGGTGCTCAGGACTCCTCGCGACGTGGCGTCGGCGTACCAGGCGCGGTGCACCCGGTCGGCACACGCGCCGAAGGCGGCGACCGGGTGGGCGCGCTCGGGATCGGCAAACAGCAGGTCGGACACGTACCCGGCCAGCAGGCCACACGCGTCCGGTGCATGGCCCATCCCTTACGGGAGCAGCAGCGGGTCAGGGGGTTCGGGGAACCCAGGGGGTTCGGGGAACACCGTCAGTTCACGGAACACCGTCATGTGGAGCCTCCCGGGTACCTCGCCCAGTGGACATTCGTGACGGGGGAGTCTCCTGGCTCTCGGGTCGAACGTGCTCTCCGGCCTTCCCACCCCTACGGGTCGTGGCCGTGGGTGGAGAGCACTACCGATCACAGTGGCGGGACCGCTCCGGATTCGCACCGGCTTCCTCCGTGTCCGTCGGTCGCGACCTCACCACATCCGTGCGCAGCCCGTCAATCCGGCGTACCGCCGAGCGTGTCCGGGTGACTGGCGAGCGACCGAAGGCAGGCATCCCGGCCGGCGGCGGCCCGGCGCGGGTCCCGGTCGGCGTGCACGGCCACGGTGAACCGACCGGTACGACCGACCGCCGGAACCCAGGCGGCCGAGCGCTCGGCGTCGTCGGCCCGCACGCA
This sequence comes from Actinomycetes bacterium, assembly GCA_021793495.1. GTDB lineage: Bacteria > Actinomycetota > Actinomycetes > JAJYSQ01 > JAJYSQ01 > JAJYSQ01. The sequence goes on along the minus strand of JAJYSQ010000306.1, from coordinate 1,069 downwards.
CCACACCCGACGGGCCTCGGCCTCGGCGGCCACCGTGGCGTTCACGGCAGGATCGTCGGTGCAGGCGAGGACCAGCCAGGCGTGCTCCAGGTCCCCCGACCGGTACGGGCGGTGCCGGAACGTCCAGCGTGCCTCACCGGCTCGGCGGGCCAACCCCGGGGTGGTGCTCGGGGCGATGACGATCACCGCCGCGCCGGCCTCGTGCAGAGCGAGGGACCGCCGCTCGGCCACCGGGCCGCCACCGATCACGACGACCCGTCGGCCGGCGACCCGCAGGCCGAGCGGGTAGACCGTGGCCGGCTCGGGGATGGGTGGTCCGGGAACTGGCTCGGGCGCGGTCACACCCCGGCCGGGGGGGTGAGCCGGCGCCGTTGAGTGCCCACCACCGCTGCTGCATCTGAACCTGACCGCTCCGGCATCTGACCGCTCCTGCATCTGAACCTGACCGCTCCGGCATCGACCTGCTCGTGACGGTACGCTGCCGGCGGACGCTGCTGCGGGGCCCCGCAGCAGGGGACCGAGCCCGGGCAGTGTTCTCTCGGGCCAGGGCCGACGTCGAGGTGCCGCCGGGTGACCGCCCGGTCACTACGCCGCTGCGGGAGGTGCATGGGTGTCGCGGTGGCGGATCGACGTCGGGCTGTATGCGCTGGCGGCGGTGTTCGCTGGTCTGACCGTGGTGATCTCCTCGATCCCGCTGTACCGAACCTGGGGCCAGGGGGCTGCCGGAGTGTATGCTGCCGCGGCGGTGGCGAGCCTGCTGCTGGCGAGGATCGCCCGTCGACGTCCGAGGGCTGCGCGCTGGGGACGAGGCCTGGTGCTCGTGGCCGTTGCGCTGGCGGCCACCGTGCTGCCCCTGCTGGTCCAGGCCGACCTGGCCACCGACGGCAACCCCGCAGCGCACTCCCAGCCCGAGGTACGGGTGGTGGAGCGGGCCGGCGCCCGGCTCGCCAGCGACCAGTCGCTCTACCCGGTGGTCACCCCTGGCTCTCCGTACCAGGAGATCTTCCCGTACCTGCCCGCGATGGCCGTGTTCGGGCTGCCCTCCACCCTGGCTCACCGTAGATCGGAA
>JAJYSQ010000305.1 GCA_021793495.1 Actinomycetes bacterium | reverse complement strand
CCGCGGTGGTGACGGTGAGCGCAGGCTCGTACTTCTCGACGTAGATCTTCCAGGAGACGTCGGCGGCCTGCAGCCGGTCGAAGATCACCGACATGTCCGGCCATCCGCCGGCCGGCACCTGCCCGGTGTCGGACACCACGGTGCCCGAGATCGCGGCCAGCCGGTTGGCGATGGTGCCTCCTGGGACCGAGCTGAACCAGTGGTCGAAGACGACTCCTTGGTCGGCGAGCTGGGTCATCACCGGCAGAGCGTCGGGCCGGTAGTACCCCATCGCTGCTGCCCCGTCCGAGCTGCGCGTGGTCTGGGCCAGCACGAAACCGTCCATCCGCCCTCCGGCGACGGAGATCTGCTGTGCCGCTGCGGTCGCGCGCAGGTTCGCCCGCGGGCCGGACTTCTCCAGCGCGAAGGGAGCCACGCACGCAACGGCGGCCCCAGTCCGCGCCGGCAGGCAGACACCACTCGGGATCCCGTCGACGCCGGTCCGGGTGCCGAGGTAGTTGTCGAAGCTGTGCTGGTCCTGCGTCATGACCACCAGGTGGCGGATGGGGGTACGAGGGCCGAGGCCCGAGGTCGCCCACCCCGGCTGGCCGGCCATCGCTAGCACCACTGCGGCAAAGACCGCTGCCATCCTGCACAGCGCCCGAGGGCTCATGGGTGCACCAGATAGATGACGATGACCGGTTGGGGGGCCTTGCCGTCCAAGGACGCGAGCTCGGTGTGCACGGCACGGCCGTCGAACTTCCTGATGAGGCCGAGCTCCCTGGTGGCGAACGTGGGTGACCGGCGGGCCGAGTACGCGTCCCAGACGACGTACTGGTAGGTGCCGGCGCGTAGCGCCGCGTCCGGGTTGGGGATCGGTCGGTAGGCCGGGTTACGGCGCAGGGGGTTGGGGCTCACCGACAAGGCGTCGGCGCGATGCCCGCTGTAGTACTGCACGATGTTGCCCATCGACGGCCCCAACGTCATCAACTGCGCTCCTTGGGGGAGGTGACCGGCGATCCAGAGCCCTGCTTCCCGGCCGCCGGGGCTCCCGCCGGCGCCGGCGAGTCCGGACGTCGACGGGTGCAGTGCGGACCGCAGCGACGGCACGAGCAGTGAGACCGCGACGCCGATGATGGTGGTCGTGGCAACGGTCGTGATGAGCCAGGTCCTGGGCTGACGATCGGAGAGCCAGCCCAGGCAGCGGGCGGCCAGAACTGCGACCGGCGGCGCCAGCAGCAGAAGGTACGGAAAGCCCTTGACCGGCCAGATCTGGAAGAAGACGAAGGGGACGACGACCCAGGACAGCAGCAGAACCTCGCGCCACGAGAAGTGTTGGCGCAACAGCAGAAGACCGGCCGCCGCAGCGACGAGCAGCAGCGGGCCCATCGACAGGGGCACGGTCGTGAGGTAGAAGCCCACGTCATGGTTTGGTCGACGGCTCAGCTGCCACAGCAGGTACGACTGCCCGCTGCGCGACCCTCCGGCGGCAGCCGTGACCAGCGGGTACGTGATGGCCAGTCCGAGTGCGACGCCCGACGCGGCTACGGCGTACCGAACCGGCCGCCAGAACCTTGGTACCAGGGACAAGAAGACGAAGGCAGACCCCACCATGACGATGGCCGTCTCTTTCGTCAGTGCCGCCAGGCCGAGGCACGCCCCGGCGGCTATCAGCCAGCGGCTCCGCTCGCTGCGGGCGAGGATCGCGAGGCAGACCAACGCCCCGGTCGCGAAGAACGTCATCGGCCCGTCCAGCAGCAGCTGCCGGGTGATGATCACGTGGTACGGCATCAGGCCCAGGAGCAGGGCAGCGAGCGCGCCCACGCGGCGTCCGTACAGGAGTCGGCCCAGCATGAAGACCAGCACGATGGTGCCCACCCCGAACGCGGCGTCCACGTAGCGGCCCGGCACGTCGGGAGTCCCGGTGCGATACAACGGGGAGATCAAGATCTGGAACAGCAGAGGGTGCGCACGGAATACCGGGAACACCCCCGTGAAGTGCGGGTTCCCAGCCAGAGAGGCTGCCTGCGCCGCGTACACCGCTTCGTCGCTGTTCAGGCCCACTGCGCCGAGCCGGACGAGCCGCAGCAGGGCCCCAACGACGATGGCTACGGTCAGCAGCATCATGTCGACAGAGCCGGCGCGTCGGGCTCCCGCGTCCTTGCCGCAGTCGCGGGCGGTGGTGCCAAGCTGATCGACGGGGCGGAGCACGAGCGTCAGGCGCTTCCCACCCGAAGGGCGTGCGGACCGTTCCCTGACCGTGAGCCGGAGATCCTCGCGGACGGCGGTCTCTGCCGGTCCCAGCAGGTTCTCGCCCGGCATTCAGATCCCCACCCGGCTGGTGGCGAAGGCTGCGTCGTCGTAGACCACATCAAAGGTGCGGCCCGTGACCGCCGCCGAGTCCCCCACCTGCAGGATGGTCGTGCTCCCGGATCCGGTGAGGTCGAGGGTGCCGGCCAGGCCGGTCACCGGTGCGCCATCGAGCCACACCTGGTAGCTGCTCGATGCGCCGTTGACCGAGACGTGCAGCTCGATCGCGTGCCACCCGCTTCCGAGCCTCACGTTGCTGGTCGTGCTCGGCGTGATGGTGCCTCCGGAGAAGCCGAGCTTGCCGCCTGAGGTAAGGAAGACATTCCCCACCGAACCCGAGGCGGTGTCCCGGAGCCGTAGCAGCCCGGTATTTCCGTTGGGGAGGGTCTTCATCTCCACCCAGACCCGCGCGTAGGCGTCCGGGTAGGACCCGGCCGGCAGCGTCTTCTTGGCGGAGATACCGCCGTTGGTCGCAGCACCCTCCGCGGCGAACCCGCCGGAATGGACGTCGGTCGGCTCCAGCACCAGCCCCCGGGTCGAGCTCCATGCCCCGAGGCCGGACTCGAACCCGTCGGCGAACAGCGGCGGCGGGGCGCTCGGTGTGGTCACCGAGGTCGCGGCGCTCAGCGGCGAGACGTTGCCAGAGACGTCCCAGGCCCGGACCGTGTACGAGTAGGTCGTGGACGACAGGACCGTGGTGTCGGTGAACGACGTGGCAGTGGCCGGTACGTCGCCGACGAAGGTGCCGTCGCGGAACACGTCGTAGGACGAGATGCCGGTGCTGTCGGTCGACGCGACCCACGAGACCTGGGTGGAGAACGCTGACGGTGCCCAAGCCGTGACGCTGCCCGGTGCAGACGGTGGCGTGGAGTCCGCGACTGGGCCGAGCCGGCTGGTGCCGAACGCCACATCGTCGAACGCCACGCGGTAGGTCAACCCGCTCTGTACCTCACCGATCTGCAGGATTCCTACCGGCGTCGACCCGTGATAGGCAGTTGCGCTGGAAAGGTCGGCGACCATGACGTTGTCGAGCCAGATCTGCACGACGCCGGGCGCACCGGGCGTGGACGCGGCATCCAGGTGCAGCTCCAGCGAATGCCATCCTGGGGCGGGGGTGCTGCCGCTCAGCGTGTTCGTCCCCGTCGCGTCGTCGTGGAAGCCGAGCTGACCGGTCGTCCCGACATAGACGTAGCCGAGCGAGTTCCCCAGGGCGTCGCGGAACCGGAGCAGGTTCACCTGGT
>JAJYSQ010000304.1 GCA_021793495.1 Actinomycetes bacterium | reverse complement strand
GGAGACCAACTTACGAGTTGGCTGCGAGGGGATAGGCCTGTCCGGGTGCGACACGTCGCAGTTCGGCCCGGTCAGGCGCCCGCGCTCCGGGCGCGGAAGGCGGCCATGTTGACCCGGTTGGAGCAGCTCGTGCTGCAGTAGCGGCGGGAGTGGTTCTTCGACAGGTCGACGACCACGTCATCGCAGCCGGGGGCTCCGCAGACGCGTAACCGGTCGAGCTCGCCGGAGCGAACGACATCGACGACGGCCATGGCAGCCTCGACCAGCATCCGGTCGGCCAGCGGGGCGTCAGGGGGTGTCGCGTGCAGGTGGTAGCTCCACTCGTCGTGTGCCACCAACTGCGGCAGAGCGCGCGTCTCGCGGAGCATGGCGTTGACGGCCGCGACGACGCCGTCCTCGTCCATGTGCCAGAGACCCCGCAGGCGCGGGCGCAGCGCCCGCACGCCGTCGAGCTCGCTGTTGTCGCCGCGGCGTGACCCGGTCCACCCCCAGTGTGCGACGAAGCGGTCGAGCGCAGGGACGTCAGCCAGCTGGTCACCGTCGGACTGCTCGGTGTTGACCAGCGCCGCGGCCGCACTGAGCGCAAGCTCGGTGTCATGGGCAAAAGCCATGTTGACCTCTTTAATTCCTTCCACTAGGTTGAAAGAATTGTAGTCCAGTTTGGTCATGACATGGGAGGTGAACGTTGAGGGCAGCCGGCAACAAGGCGGGGCTGGGACTGGCTCTTGTGTCTGCGGCCACTTTCGCCACGTCCGGGAGTTTCGCGTCCAGCCTGCTCACCGCGGGCTGGTCCTCCGGCGCGGCCGTCACCGTGCGCGTCGTCATCGCCGCGGTGGCGCTCACGATCCCGGCGCTGTTCGCCCTTCGCGGACACGTCGAGCAGCTGCGGCGCGGTGGTCGCACCGTGGCCATCTACGGTCTAGTCGCCGTCGGTGGCGCGCAACTCTGTTATTTCAACGCAATCCGGCATCTGCCCGTCGCGGTAGCGCTCATGCTCGAATACAGCGGCATCCTGCTCGTGGTCGCGTGGATGTGGGCCCGCCACGGCCATCGTCCCGGGCGGCTCACTGCCCTCGGCGGTCTGACTGCCGTGGTGGGTCTCGTGCTGGTGCTCGATCTGCTCGGTCACCACCGGGTCGACCCGGCCGGTGTGCTGTGGGGTCTCGGGGCCGCTGTCGGGCTGGGTGCCTACTACGTGATCTCATCGGGCACCGACGACGCCCTGCCGCCGCTCGTGGTGGCATGGGGCGGGCTCGCTGTCGGGGCGCTGGCCCTCCTGGTCGCCGGCGCCCTGGGTGTCCTTCCCCTCGCCGCACCCCTCCGCGATGTCACCCTGGCGTCCACCCAGGTGCCGTGGATCGTGCCGGTGCTGGGCATGTCGCTGGTGGCCGCGGCCGTGGCCTACGTGGCGGGCATCCTGGGCGCTCGCCGGCTCGGTGCTCGGGTGGCGTCCTTTGTCGGGCTGACCGAGGTGCTCTTCGCCGTGCTGTTCGCCTGGCTGCTCCTCGGCCAGACACCGGGGCCACTACAGCTCGCCGGCGGCGTCCTGGTGGTCGCCGGTATAGCGCTCGTGCGATTGGACGAGGGGTCCGAGGTCGCAGCTGGCCTGAGTCGCGAACAACTGGTCGCGACAGAAAACTGAGGCTTCCGGGTTGTCCGTGGGTGGTGCAGTCGTGATCATGGGGCTGGCAGCATGATCCTTGGATTGTCGCCATCGAGTTGTATCAGCACTTGTTGGGTGTGGTGGCGCCGTGGACGGTGAGCCGGGTCGATCTGTCCGTGGAGACCGGGCGGGTGGACGGGTGGGCCGAGCATCTGCGGCGGACCCGGTTCATCTGCCCGGAGTGCGAGCGGGAGCTGGCGGTCTATGACCATTCCGAGGAACGGTCTTGGCGGCACTTGGACAGCTACGCGTTCCTGACGTACCTGCATGCCCGACCGCCGCGCGTGCAGTGCCCCACCCACGGGGTGCACCAGGCGCGAGTGCCGTGGGCGGAGCCGAACTCCCGGCTCACCGTGTTGTTCGAGCGCCTGGGGATCGACGTGCTCAAGGAGTGTGACGTGACCGGCGCGGCCTGGTTGCTCCGGCTGAGCTGGGATGAGGCGTGGCATCTGATGGATCGGGCGGTCACCCGGGGCCTGGCCGCCAGGCCGCTGGTGGTGCCAGCCCGGATCGGGGGTGGATGAGAAGGCCACGACGGGCCAGTCGCGGAGTCCTTTCACCCCCGCTCGAAACAACAGCGCCTCGTGGCGCACCACAGACCATCTGACACGCTCGCTGGTCGGGCTGCCCGATCGTCGCCGCCGACATCGACGCCAACAGTCCAGCGACCTCCTCGGTGATCTTCACCTCCCCGCACGCCCGCAGCCGGTTCACGATCTCGGGCGGGAACGGCGCCATCCGTTTGCCCACTGGCGCGTCCATGACAGCCCACACCACTCCCAGCGCGGCGATCACCTCATCGCCATACACCGGTGGCCGCCGACGGCGTGGACGCACCACCGTCGGCTTCAGCGCCTGCCGCAGCGCCTTACGCGCATGGTCGCGATACCAGCCCGTCGTCGCGCACAGCTCGTCGAGAATCCGGCTCTTCTCCGCCCGGCTCCCCCGCCTTAGCAACGGGTCGCGATCGCCTTCGTCACAGCCTTGCGCTCGCCCATCGTGAGTCCCATCCCATCCGGATAGCGCCGAACCGGACAGACCCGGCGCCGACACGCCGGTAGCGGGCATCCTCACGTCAGGCAACGACCCCACCTACGCGCGCATCTTGCGTGAACCAACGCGAATGCTTGCGTCTCAGCAGCGTACGCAGCACACTGCTGCCATGGCGAAGTCCATCACGATCCGTGACGTACCGGACGAGACCAGCGAGGAGCTGGCTGCCCGCGCGGCGCTGACTGGTCGCTCTCTTCAGGAGTACCTGCGGGCGCGGCTGGTCGAGCTTGCCAACACACCTGACGCCGAGGTGTGGATGGCCAAGGTCCGCGCCCGCAAGATTGCCACCGGTGGCTCGATCGGCGTGGACCGGGTTCTCGCTCATCGCGACGCTGACCGCACGTGACGCTCGTTGTCGACTCTTCCGTGGTGGTCGCCGCTCTCATCGACCGAGGCCCGGTGGGGGTGTGGGCGGAGGCGTTGCTGGTCTCCGGCCCACTGGCCGCTCCGCACCTCATGCCGGTCGAGGCCGCCAATGTCCTGCGACGCTCGGCGTTGGCCGGTGACATCTCCGCCGATGTCGCGTCGCTCGCGCACGAAGACCTCGTCTCGCTACGGCTCGAGCTCTTCCCCTACAGCTCGTGTGCATCCCGGGTGTGGGAGCTGCGACCGAACATCACCGCCTACGACGCGTGGTACGTGGCGCTGGCCGAGACCCTGGGAGCGAGATTGGCAACACTCGATGCCAACTTGAGCCGCGCTGACGGGACTCGCTGCGAGTTCGCAGTACCGCCCGCGTAGGGACGGATACGGCGGGACCAGTGCAGCACCTGACCGAGCCAGGCGGGCCGCAAGCCGATCGTCTGCGAGACAAC
>JAJYSQ010000303.1 GCA_021793495.1 Actinomycetes bacterium | reverse complement strand
GCCGCCAGGGCCCGGGCAGACGCAGGCCGAGAACGTCTCGGGCATATCCAGGCAGCAGGCCCACGGCACCGGCGGCGAGCATGCTGAACCCCGGCCGGGCCGCTACCGGCAGCGGTGGTTCCTTGAGCAGGAACTGGACCACGTCCTTCGCGCCGGGGCTCGCCTCAAGCTCCGGGCGGAAGTCGGCCAGCTGGGCGTGCAGCTGGTTGACGGTCCGCGGCGGGTCGAGCACGCCGAGCCGGGAGGCCACGTAGGCGGTCTCGTCCACGTACCGGTCCGCCTGCGCCGCGGTGAACGGGGCGCGGGAGTAGCGCTGGTAGGCGGCGAGGAAGCTGTCGATCTCCGCCACGTGCACCCAGGACAGCAGGTGCGGGTCCGTGGCCGCATACGGGCGCCCGTCCCTCGTGGTGCCGACCACCATCTCGTGTACCCGGTTGATCTTGTCGATCATCTTCTCGGCGGACTCGATCGGCCCGAACGTGGTCATCGCGATGAACTCGCTGGTGCGCTGCAGCCGACCCCACGGGTCGTCCCGGTAGCCGGAGTGCTCCCCGACACCGGCCATCGCCAACGGGTGCAACGACTGCAGCAGCAGCGCCCGGATCCCGCCGACGTACATGGTCGCATCTCCGTGCACCTGGCAGATCGGGTCACCGGCCTGATGCCGGCGCTCACCGGGCGCCAGCCAGATCGCAGTGGAACGCTTCTCCGCCTTGGGACCGGCGACCCGGGCGCGCAGCGACCGCGCGAGCTTCGCCCTGGTGGCAGCAACGGGGTTGATCATTCTTCGACGATAGCCCCGTGGCTCTGCGACAGCGTCAGATCAGACCGAGCTTGAGCATCAGGACGCGGTCGAGCGCGGTGATCCTCATCGGCACTGAACCGGCTGACGAACGGCCCGAGTCGGCTGTCCACTGTCTCCCGGTACGTGCGCAGCAGCGCGTAGCGAACGGCTTCCGTACGGGAGCCCTTCTGCGCACTCAACGCTTGGAGGGCACGCTCCATGTCCGCGTCGGTGCGAACGTTCAGGCTGCTCATGGCACTGAGTGTCACCCAAAACGCATGACGAGGTCGGGTGGGAGTGACGCCGGGCGTTCGTGTGGGTACGCCCGCTCACGACGTGGCCATCTGAGCGCCGCCACCGGGAATTACCAGCCCGCACACGTCGTTATGTCATATCGGGACCAGGAGCAACCGATCAGGGGACAGGACCGAAAGGGGTCAACTTTGACGAGGAAGAAGTACGAGGAACTTGAGCTCGAGGACGGCACCATCGTGCGCTACCGCCGGCACGAGAACGGTGGCGGCATGGTCGCCACCCGCGCTGCCGTCGACCCGAGCGCCCGCATCGAGCAGAACGCCTGGGTCGACCAGGACGCCACCGTCGGGGCCGGGGCTCGCCTCGGTACCTGTAGCTGGGTGGAGCCCGGTGCGCGCATCGGCGCAGGCGCCTACCTGGCCACCGCTGTGCGGGTCGGGCAGGGCGCCATCGTGGGGGACCGGGCCCGGATCGGCAGCCGCAGCCACGTCGCCGCCGGTGCTCGGGTGCGTCCCGGTGCCGTGATCAGCCCGGACGTGGCCGTGCGCCCGGAGGCCCAGGACTCCCGCGCCGCATGACGGCGGGACCGCAGCCGGCCTGAGGCGGCCGGTCGCGCAGATGCAGGAAGGGACGCCCAGTCCTACGCTGGGCGAATCCCATCCTGTGGGCGGCAGCCGGTCCGAGGCACGAGAGGTGCTCCGGACATGAGGTAGCACCGCGGCCGGCGGCCACGCAGCCGACGCTGAGAGGTGCCTGATGGGCTCCGACGAGGCTGGTCCCCCGGACCGGCACGGTAGCTCCGGCCCCGGCGCGCTCTATGCGCCGTTCCGGTCCCGGGCCACCCGGATCGTCTCGATCGTGGTGATCGTGGCCATCATCGTCGCCAGGGTGCTGTTCGTGGTGCTCACCAACCGCCTCGACCAGCCGCCCCGGAACTTCCAGATCTCCACGGCCGCACTGGCACTAGTGTTCTGCGTGTTCCTACACCTGGTCGGTAGCGTGGCGGCGTTCCCCTCCCGGGAGGGGCTGCGGGTGCGCAACATCCTCGGCAACAGCTGGCTGGACTGGGAACAGATCGTCTCGGTGCGCTTCGGCGAGCGGGACTGGGTACAGCTGGACCTGGCCGATGGGCGGGTGCTGTCGGTGCTGGCGATCCAGCGTGTCGACGGCGAACGTGCCCGGGCGGCCGCACGCCGACTGGCCACGTTGGTCGCCGAGGCCGAGCCGGACGACCCGGGCACCCGCGGCGCGGTCGACTGACCTCTCCGCTGCGGTGCGACACCCCGGCCCACGGGGCAGGGGCGGTCAGCTCGCCGTGCTGCCCACCTTGCGACCGATCGCCAGGTGCGCGCCGAGGAACCCACCTGCCGCCGCCGTCAGCCCGCCGAGCTGACCTAACGCCACCCCTATCCGATGGCGACCCTTGCGCCGGGACCACCAGGAACCGGCATAGCAGAGCACCGCACAGGTGTTGGCCACGGCGTGCACCACACCGACGCGCTGGTCCTGCCGCGCAGTGGTCCGGGACCACTCCGCCCACCCGGTGATGGCAGTCGGCAGGGCGGCAAGCAGACCCAGTGCGACCAGACGCTGCGAGGCTCGTCGCGACCCCTCCACCGGCAGCACGTCCAGCAGCCACGAGCTCGTCCAGCAACCGATCGGCCGGTCGGTCAGCAGCGGGTGCAGCGCGTGCCCCAGCGGGTGCCCCAGCAGCACCTCCCGCCGCGCCGCGGTGGCCGTCAGCCAGCGGGCTGGCGGCATCAGGGCCGCGACCGGGCCATCGAGGAGCTGCTCGTCCGCCACGACCCCAGCGATCCGGGTCCCGATCGAGTCGGCTGCGGCCTTCGCCGCACGGTCCGTGGTCATCGTGTGCCTCCAGGTGCTGTGGGCGACCAGGTGGAGCCGGAGATGTCCCGCTCCGATCCCAGCCGGGGCGCCTTCCCTGATGTTCCTCCGCCCCAGCCGGGTGCGCATCCCGGGGCGCGGCCCGCCGGGTGCCAACCGTGCGCGGTGCCGATCCCGCGGCGTGCACACGGCGATAACCGGGTTATCGCCCCACCGTCACCACCTGCCCGGTCGATCGGCCACTACGGCTGCCAGCGCGCCATTAGGCTCGCGTTCAACGGGTGGCGAGGGAGGAAAGCACGTGCGGGAATCGGACTGGGAGCAGCTCACGCTGGAGCGGCTCGCCGAGGAACCCCTCGGCTGGCAACCCCTGACCGGGCGAGACATCGCACCCGGGGCGACCTCCGCCGTCGGCCATCCCGCCTACGCCAGCCTGGGCGAACAGCCCCAGCGGGAGAGCTGGACCGAACCGGCGATACCGTCCCGGTTCCGCGCCGCGCTGCGCCGGCTCAACCCCGAGGTGCCGCGCCAGTACCTGGACCAGGCGATGGCCGAGATCCTGCGGCCGCAGTCAGCGGATGCCATCGCGGAGAACAAGCGCATCCACGACTACCTCACCGAGGGCTACCGGATCAGCTACGTGGCCGACGGGCGCGAGCACAACC
>JAJYSQ010000302.1 GCA_021793495.1 Actinomycetes bacterium | reverse complement strand
CGTCACCGCGGAGGTGGAGCCGGCATTCGGTGTCCGGTACTCCGGGGCTGCGGACCGGGACACGCACGTGGACGTGTGCCGCAGCGAGGCATACGCCCGCTACTTCTGCCAGGCCCTGCACTTCTGCGGCAACGCTGACGCGCAGGTCGTGCGCCGCGTGGACGGCTCCTGGGTGCCCGTGGAGGTGACCCAGTGAAGCCTCAGTACGGCTGCACCGGCCTCTGCGCTGGCGACGGCTGCAGGGAGTGCGAGCGGCTGGCCGACCAGATCACGGCGGCGAAGCGCGCCCCGCGTGGCCCGCGCCGTGACGCGCTGCTGCAGATCCTCGCGGATCGGGTCGCCGCCGCGATGGGTGTCCGGGCGGAGGTGGCCCGATGACCGCGCTCATGTTCGTGCTGCTGGCTGTCGTCCTGGTCGGCTTGGCGGCCGCGTTCGCGTACGTCGATGACGAGACCGGGGGTGTGTCGTGACCGCCGCGCCCGAGACGAAGCAGCTCCGCGCCGTGCTCCGCGCGATCGGGGTGAAGCCGGTACAGGTCCGCACCGACAAGCGCCTGCACGGCACCACCGCCACGATCTTCGACGCGGACGACATCGCGGCCCTCACCGCCCACGCCCACCAGCTCGCCGCTGCCGGGTACGCGGTGACCGTCGACCTGGACGCACACCGGGAGCCGGTACTGGCGCGGGTGACGACGGACCCCCGCCGCACCCGGATCGGGGGTGCCGCATGATCCCGCGCCTGACCCCCGCCGAGATGCGGACCGCTGTGCGGCTGATGGCGATCTACACCGAGGCCGCCGCGCAGATCCTCGCCGAGGAAGAGGCCGCCGAAGCGGCACCGAAGCCCAGTGTTGATGCGCTGGTCGCAGCCCGGACCGCGGAGTTGACGTCCACGCAGGTGGGGCGTGACCGGTTCGCGGCGTATCTGGATCGCCTGTCGGTCACGTACGCGCAGGACCCGCGGATGCTCGCCTTCGTGCGCCGCAGCCGCGCGCTGCTCGCGGACGCCGCCGGCCCCGCCCCGGTGGACGGGCCCACCCGCACCACCCCCGCGGACATCACCCCTCACGCTGCCCGGCTGGACCGCTCCCCGCAGGTCGCCGCAGCCACCGAAGGAGACCCCTCCCGTGGATGAGAAGACCGCAAAGCAGCTCCGTGAACCCTTCCCCGCTGACCGTATCGGGAAGCTCCCCAAGCTGACGTGCGGGGCGTGCCGGAGCTCCAAGTACAAGCAGTGCGAGAACCACGTCAAGACCCGCTGCAACACCTGCGGGAACTGGATCTCCCCGGCACACACCCACCTGGACTACGTCGGGCACGCCGACATCACCGACCGGTTCCTTGAGGTCGACCCGGAGTGGGACTGGGAGCCCGTCAACCGCGACGTGGACCAGCAGATCCTCCTCGCCGCGATCCAGACCGGCAACCCCGACATCGTCGACAAGGTCATCAACAGCGCCCCCCCGAAGCTCGACAGCAACGGCGGCATGTGGATCCGCGTCACGATCGCCGGGGTGACCCGCCTCGGATACGGCGACGCCGGCGGCAAGAACGGCGCCGACGCCGTCAAGGTCGCGATCGGTGACGGTCTCCGCAACGCCGGGATGCGGTTCGGGGCCGGGCTGGACATGTGGCGCAAGGACGCCGAGCCGGGCGATGTGTCTCCCACGTCACGCCCGCCGCAGAAGCAGAAGACCAACCCGGCCTGGTTCGACGGGATGAAGCGCCGCATCGCGGACGCCGACACCGAGCAGGAGCTTCTGACGCTGGCGAACGAGATCGAGGCGAAGGTCAGCGGCGGGTTCTGCGAGCAGTCCCACTACGAGGAGTTGTGCGCGCTCGGGAACGCCCGTATCCAGGAGGTCCGGCAGGCCGTCGCCGAGCAGCCCTCCAAGTCCCCGGCACCACCGCCGCAGCCGCCGCTCGACGCCCCCGCCGAGGACGCTTCGGAGCCAGTTGAGGCGTTCCGGTCCCGGCTGAAGTCCGCCGTCACCTTCGACGCGCTCACTGAGTTGAAGGCCGAGGTCATGGCGGCGTTCAAGGAGCAGAAGCTCAACCCGACCGAAGGTAACGCGCTCCTCCGCGCGATCAAGATCAAGCAGACCGAGGTTGGGGCGTCATGAGCGAGACCGGGTTCGTGTTCCTGGAGCCGGACGCCCACCTCACCCCCGCTGAGGTGGAGCGGTTCCTGAACCTGCTGAACAACGAGATCGCCCGCGCGCAGCAGAACCTTCGGCGGGCCAGGGTTCGGGAGCTGGAGGCCAAGAAGATCTACGCCCGCGAACGGGACCGGCTGCTGCTGTCGGCCGAGTGCCCCAACGTCGGCCGCGCCTCCGGTGACGTCACCGTCGCCGAGCGGGACGCGTGGGTGAACACCCGCATCGACGACGAGCTGTGGATTTACAAGACCGCCAAGGTTGAGCGGGAAGACGCCGAGTCGTACGTGTGGGCGATCAAGGACCAGATCGAGGTCCTGCGCTCCATCGGTGTCCTGGCCCGCCAGGCGTTCGACATGTCGGGGAGGACACGGTGAGCAAGGACGAGACCGCGTTGACGCTGGCGCTGCTGAAGGTCCTGTCGACTCGGATCGGTGCTGCGAAGAAGGCCGCGGACAAGGAGATCACCGAGTCGTGGGAGGTCGCTGACCGGAACGCGGCGGTCCTGCCGCGCTCCGGTACGAAGATCGGGTCGGTCACGCTCGCGAAGGGCAAGCGCAGCGTCGACATCGTCGACCAGGACGCGTTCATGGAGTGGGTCTTGGAGAACCACCCGGACGCTATCCAGCAGGTGCAGGTCACGCGGGTCGACCCGGACTTCACGCAGCGGATGATCGCGTTCGCTCGGGCGACGGGCAGCACTGCGGACCCGGCGACGGGTGAGGAGGTTCCGGGGGTGCGGGTCCGGGACGGTGACCCGTACCCGATGACGAAGCTGGAGGACGACGCCGCTGAGCTGGTGGCGGAGGCGTGGCAGTCCGGTGAGCTGTCGGACCTGATCGCTGGTCTGGTTCGGCCGGCGGTTGAGGCGGGGGAGTCGTGAGGCGGGGGCAGCCGCTGGCGCGGCGCACCCGCCTGACCGCCCGGAAGGGTCTGACCCGGAGAACCGAGCTCACTACGACGACCGAGCTCGCGCGGGTCACGCCGCTCCGCCCGATGAGCGCCCGCCGCCGCGCCGAGAACCGGGAACGTCGCGAGATCGCCCACGCCACGTTCGGGGACGCGCCGCTGTGCGCTATCCCCGGCTGCGGTCGGTTGGCGGACGACGTGCACGAGCCCCTGACGCGGGCTCGCGGCGGGTCGATCACCGACCCCTCGAACATGGTCCCGCTTTGCCGCGACTGCCATGACGTCGTGCAGCGCGGCCCGCAGTGGGCCTACGACCTGGGCCTGATGGTCCATTCCTGGGACGGCGGTGATGCCGCATGACCACCTACCCCACCGACGCTGCCGCGCCTCCCGCCGATGAGAGGAGCATCACCGTGCCCACCGCAACCGAAGAGATCCGCACCATCCAGGTGCCGCTGTGCGCCCTGCTGGACGACGACGTGATCCGC
>JAJYSQ010000301.1 GCA_021793495.1 Actinomycetes bacterium | reverse complement strand
TCTGATCCCGTTGGCGATCGCAGCATCCACCCCCTCGGTGGAGGTACCGACGATCTCCGACACGGCGTAGGTGCGGTTGCTCACGTGATCTCCTCGTGCTCGACGGGTTCGGCTGGCTGCCCTCCGAGGAAGGCTCTACCGTGGGCAGGTGGCCCTGACCGCATGGACTCGGACGCCGGACGCCGGACGCCCGGTCGGGTCGGGTCGATGACGCAGGGTACCCGGGGCTCGGCCGGCGGCAGCCGCCAGGAGCCGGTCTACACCATCACCGAGACCCCGCGGGGGACGACCGAGCGGGTCCGGTCCCGGACGCGTCGGTACCTGGTGAGCATGGGGATCCGCACGGCCTGCTTCGTCCTGCTGGTGGTCACGCCCAGCCCGTGGCGGTGGGCGTTCCTGGCCGGCGCGGTCGTGCTGCCCTACCTGGCGGTGGTGGTGGCGAATGCCGGGCGGGAGTCACGCCGCGACCTGCCCATCGCCCTCGCCCGCCAACGGTCCGTCCAGCTGGGCGGATCTGGTTGCACCACGGCGCCGGTCTCTGAGCACACGCCGAGCGCGGGTCGGGACGAGGGTGCCGGGGCCGAGAAGATCGTTGCCCCCAGGGACTGACCTCGGCACGGTGTCGTGCCATAATCGTGCCGCGCGCTCTGCGTCCCCCGTCGGAGCGTTGCTTGCAGGGCCGGGTGGCTTCCCCGTAGCCGCTCGGCCCTGCCCCTGTCTGCCCCGCCCGGGTGCGCACGCCGTGGTCCCCCCGGAGGCGATTCAGCCGCCGATCGCCGACATCGGCCGGGCTGGCTGCAAGAACCCCGGGTCGTCGATCCCGTGCCCGGCCCGCTTCGCCCACAAGGCGGCCAGGATGCGCTCGGCGAGCGTTGCATCGTCGGCACCGGCCCGCAACGGGCCTCGCAGGTCGGACTCCTCCCGGGCGAACAGGCAGTTGCGTACCTGGCCGTCGGCGGTGAGCCGGACCCGGTCGCAGTCCCCGCAGAACGGCCGGGTCACCGACCCGATCACCCCGACGGTCCCGGGACCACCATCGACCAGCCAGGTCTCGGCCGGCGCGCTGCCACGGCAGCCCTGGCCTTGCGGGGTGAGGGTGAATGCCGCGGCGAGCTGGTCGAGGATCTCCCGAGCGCTGACCATCTGGGCTCGGTCCCACGCGTGCTGGGCGTCCAGTGGCATCTGCTCGATGAACCTCAGCTCGTACCCACGGTCCAGGCACCAGCGCAGCAGGGTGACCGCTTCGTCGTCGTTGACCCCGCGCATGAGCAGGGTGTTGACCTTGACCGGACGCAACCCGGCGGCGTCTGCGGCGGCCAGGCCGGCGACCACGTCTGACCACCGGTCCCGACGGGTCAGGGTACGGAACCGCTCCGGGTCGACGGTGTCCAACGAGACGTTGACCCGGTCCAGCCCGGCGGCCCGCAACCGTCCCGCGTGCCGCGCCAGCCCGATCCCGTTGGTCGTGAGCGACAGCCGCGGTCGCGGGGTCAGCGAGGCTACCCGAGACACGATGTCGACCAGCCCCGGACGCAGCAGCGGCTCCCCCCCGGTGAACCGCACCTCGGTGACCCCGAGGCCGACGAACAACCCGATCAGCTGGACGACCTCGTCGTCGCGCAGGACGTCGGGGGTCGGCAGCCAGTCCAACCCCTCAGCAGGCATGCAGTAGGCGCACCGCAGGTTGCACCGGTCGGTCAGCGACACCCTCAGGTCGGTGGCGACCCGTCCGAACCTGTCGACCAGCATGGGCGCCTCTCCTTCTGCGGGGGGACTTCCTGTCGGGCAGCCGGCCCGGACGTCGCGGCCTGGCGCTCCAGCGTAGGTCCCCCCGGACCGCCGAGAACCCGCACCGGCAGGTACGGTCGTCGGGTGTACCGCTTCCTTCGTCGACCCCGATGGATCGGCCTGGCCGTGTTCATCGCCGCGGTGTCGGTGCTGTTCATGTACCTCGGCTTCTGGCAGTTCGGGCTCTACACGCAGCACGAAGCGCTCAACCAGCAGATCACCGCGCGTGGGACGACGCGACCAGCCCCGCTGACCGCCTTCGACGCCGTCGGCCGCCCGGTCACCGGTGCCGAGCAGTGGCACCAGGTGAGCGTGACCGGCCAGTTCGACACCGACCACCAGCTGATCGTGCGCAACCGGCCGCAGAACGGCGCGCCGGGCTACGACATCCTGACCCCGCTGGTGACCGCCGAGGGGTCCGCGGTGATCGTCAACCGAGGCTGGCTGGCGGTCGGCACGACCAGCCGGCTCGTGGTGCCCCCACCGCCGAGCGGCATCGTCACGGTCGCCGGCCGGCTGCGCATCAGCGAGAACGAGAGCGGCCCCGGGGCGAAGGACAACGGCCGGTTGCCCGCGAACCAGATCCAACGCATCGACCTGCGGTTGATCGCCACCAAGGTGCCGTACCCGCTGTACGGCGGCTACATCATGCAGAGCTCACCGGCACCGGTCACCGGGCTGCTCCCGGTCACCGTGCCGTCGGTGAGCACGGGGATGTACCTGTCCTACGCGTTCCAGTGGTGGCTGTTCGCGGTCGTGGTGCTGGTGGGCTTCGTGCTGCTCGTACGGCAAGAGGCCCGAGGGGTCGGGCTGCGCAGGATCCTCTCCTCGATCCCGCCCCCTCCGCGGATCGACCACGTCTCCCGACGGACGCGCACCGGACGCCCCCAGTCCTCCCAGTCCCCCACCATCATCCGCTGAGCCGTCGGACATCGACCCGGCCTCACCCGCCGCGCCGGACGACGGGTGAGGAGCACCGATGCCCGCCCGCCTGGAGGAGTACGCCCTCATCGGGGACCTGCACACCGCCGCTCTGGTGAGCCGGCACGGCTCGGTGGACTGGATGTGCGTGCCGCGCTTCGACTCCGGAGCGGTGTTCGCCTCCCTGCTGGGCAGCGACGCCAACGGCCACTGGCGGATCGCCCCGAGCGGTCCGGGCACCGCGGTCCGCCGCGGCTACCGGGATGACACGCTCGTGCTGGACACCGAGTGGGAGACCCCCACAGGCACCGTTCAGGTCACCGACTTCATGCCGCCGCGCGACGGGGTGCCGAACCTGGTCCGCACCGTGCGCGGGGTGTCCGGGGAGGTGGCCATGCACAGCCTGCTGCGCCTGCGGTTCGACTACGGACGGATCGTGCCCTGGGTGGAGCACGTCGACGGTCAGCTGGTGGCGATCGCCGGGCCGGACGCGATCTGGCTGCACGGCGACGTGCCCCACGCGGGCCGTGACTTCGCCTCGCACGCGGACTTCACGGTCCGCCCCGGGCAGGAGGTCTCCTTCGTGATGACCTGGCACCCGTCGTTCGAGGAGCACCCCACTCCGGTGCCCGCCGGCCCGGCGCTGGAGTCCACGCTGCGGTTCTGGCGGGAGTGGTCGACGGGGACCGTCTGCGACTCTCCGTGGCGGGATGCGGTGGTGCGGTCGCTGATCACCTTGAAAGCGCTGATCTACGAGCCGACCGGCGGGATCGTCGCCGCGCCGACCACCTCGCTGCCCGAGGAGGTCGGGGGGGTCCGCAACTGGGACTACCGGTACTGCTGGCTGCGTGACGCCACCCTGCCCCTGCAGG
>JAJYSQ010000300.1 GCA_021793495.1 Actinomycetes bacterium | reverse complement strand
CAGGCCAGCTCGTCCTGGGGGGCCGCCGGGCTGACGGTCGCCGGGCAGTACGCCGGCCTAGCCGGCTGGACCCTGTCGGTGACCAACGCGTGCACGGGCGCCACGGTACGGACGTTCCCGAGCCCGTCGTCGGTACTGGGGTCCCCGATCGCGGTCTACTGGGACGGCACCGACGGCACGACCCCGGTCCCGCCCGGCGTCTACCAGCTCACCCTGACCGCCGGATCAGCACCGACGACGGTGAGCACGATCTGGCCGTACGAGGTGACCCAGTCGGGCACGGCTCTGGCCGGCTGCGGCCTGGTACGGCTGTTCGGTCCTGACCGGTACGCGACATCGGTGCAGGTCGGCCGGGTCGCCGCACCGACCTCGACCGCGGTGGTGCTCGCCTCGGGAGAGCCCGGTCATCTGGTCGACGGACTGGTCGCCGGCCCGCTGGCCTTCCACCTGCACGCCCCGTTGCTGCTCACCTCCGGTTCGGTCCTGCCGTCCAGCGTGGCGACCGAGATCGCCGCTCGCGCACCGGGCACCGTCTACGTCGTGGGTGGTTCCGGAGCGGTCAGCGACGGCGTGCTGGCACAGCTGTCTGGGGCAGGGGTGGGCTCGGTGCAGCGAGTCGCCGGGGCGGACCGGTACGCCACGGCCGCAGCCGTCGCCACGCTCGTCGGCGCGCCGGCCCACGCCGCCGTGGTCGCCTCCGGAGCGGACGCGAACCTGGTCGACGCACTCGCGGCCTCCGGCCCGGCCGCCCGCCTGGGGTACCCGGTGCTGCTGACCGATCCGCAGGCACTGCCAGGGTCGACCAGCACCGCGCTGAACAGGCTGGGGATCACCACGACCTACGTGGTCGGGGGCAGCGGGGCAGTGGGCGACGTCGTGCTGGCCGCGCTGCCCGGGGCCACCCGCCTGGGCGGGGCCGACCGGTACGCCACCGCGGCGGCGATCGCCACCGCGGTGCGTACCCAGGTCTGGGCCGCTGCCGGTCCGGGGTCCACCCCGTCGGTCGTGGTCGCCGGCGGGTCGGCGACCAGCATGGTCGATGCCCTGGCGGCCGGATCGTTGGGCCAGCTCACCCTGCTCACCGGGTACTCCGAGCTGACCCCGGCCACCGCTGCCTGGCTGAGGGCGAACCCGACCCCGCAGGTCGCCGTGGTCGGCGGCCCGGGGTCGATCGGCCCGAGCGTGCTCGTCGCGCTCGGATCCCGGGGGCACCCCACCGGTTGAGCAACCATCCGGGGACGGCAGGCTAGCCTGACCGGCCATGAGCCCCGATCCCTCGACCCATCCGTCCGTCCAGCGGGTACGCGCCACGCTGTCCACGCTGGGCGCCGGGGGCGAGGTCCGGGTGCTCACCGACTCCGCGCGCACCGCGGTGCAGGCGGCCGAGGCGCTCGGGGTGGCGGTCGGTCAGATCGTCAAGTCCTTGGTGTTCTCCACCGACGCCCGGCCGCTGCTCGTGCTGGCCGCGGGCGACCACCAGGTCGACGTCGCCCTGCTGGGCTCCCTGGTCGGGACCGCACAGGTGGCGCGTGCGGACGCCGAGTTCGTCCGCACCCACACCGGTTTCGCGATCGGCGGGGTCGCCCCGGTCGGGCACCCGCACCCGCTGCGCACCCTGGTCGACACCGACCTGGCGGCGTACCCGGTGGTCTGGGCAGCCGCCGGCCACCCGCACGCGGTCTTCCCCACCACCTACGCCGAGCTGCTCCGGCTCACCGGCGGCACCCCGGCCGACGTCGCCCGCCGCTGACGGAGCCACTGATGCACAGCACTCGGGCCAGCCGCATGTTGCCGGACCGTGCAGCCCTCATCGGCCTGGTGGTGCTGGCCATGGCGACGGGTCTGGCCGGATGCGGACGCCGCCCGCCCGCGACTGTTCCCGCGGGCAGCGGTACCGCCGGAACGCTGCTGTGGTCGACCACGTTGCCTGCGCGGGCCACTGCCCTGGGGGTGAACGCACGCGGCACGCTGATCTGGGTGGCAACCTGCTCCACCACGGGCGCCGAGCTGAATCCCCATCGCAGCCGGCAGAACTCGGTCTGACCTGACCGGCCCGCAGGTGAGCCTGCCGGGGCGCTCGCCCAACGCGTGCCCCACGGCCGTGGTGGTCACCACCGACCAGGCCGTCTGGGTGGCAGAGTCCTACCGGCTCATCCGGGCGGCACCCGCGACAGCCGCGGTCTCCTCCCTGCCGCTGTCGGTGACGGTGCCCGGGGCCCTGCCGGTCGCGTCCCAGCCTCGGTGCACGACCTTGGGGGGACCACTGCGGCAACACATGGGGCGTCGCGCTGCACAAGTTCGTGTGGCAGGACGGGGATCTTGGGCTGCCCGCGCGACGCGGGCGCGCACCGACGGAGGTCGTCGAAGGGCACCCGAGTAGCGGCTAGCTGCCGTAGGTGTCGAAGTCGGGGTCTTCGGGGTGGAACACGCCGGGGTTGAGGATCAGCCGTTCCCACACCAGCTGCTTGTCGGCCTGGGTGAGCTGGCATTCCTCGGCTGCGTCGTCCCACTCCTCCCGGATGGTGTGCACCTGCCGGTCGACGATCTCCCGGGCGTCGTCGGGTTTGAGGTTGAACACCTCTTCGCCTGCGCGGAGCGCGACCGCGATCTTGGAGGCGCGGGCCCTGTCGCGGGTGATCGCCATGGCCTGCGCCACTACCTGGCCGGGGCGGAGCTGGGGGGAGATGTCGTAGGCGGGGGTGAGCGTGAGGTCCTGGCCGTCCCAGAACGCGGCGTGGTTGCGGGCGTGGTCGTCGGTGTTGGAGACCAGGATGTTGAGCACGATCCGGCTGAACAGCTCGCGAAGGGCCTGCTTGGAGTCGGTGAAGCGGCGGCGGATCTCGTCGGCCAGTTGCGGGTAGGTGGCGTATCGGCTCTGCTCTTCGGACAGGCCCAGGATCGTCAGCGCGGACACCATGATCCGTCGCTGCCCGATGATGCCGGGTCCGGACCCGAGCGTCCCGGGCCGGTCGAACCGGTCGACGAGGAGTACGTCGCGGCCAGCGCGGATGACCAGTTCGCTGGAGGACACGTTCAGGCCGACCCGGCGAGCGAGGTTCATCGCGACGGCCTCGGCCTTCACCACCGGGTAGGGATCCGTGCTCAGCGAGAACTTCGCGATCATGTGACGCTCCGCCAGGCCGCCGTCGGCGACTGGCTCCCGGTCCACCAGCAGTGCCTTGGGTCGGGCGCCTCCGATGGACGTGCCGTGCATCAGAGCGCGGGACAGTGCCTCACTGAAGGCCTCGCCTTCGGCGAAGCGCACGGCCGCGTCGAGGAGCTCGCCGAGGGCGACTGCCTGTCCGCGGGGAGCGTACGTGTACGGGCTGGGCTGGAAGTCCAGCCCGCCGGTGCGGTGATGAGCTCGGCCCCCAACGGCAACTCGGGCAGGTACAGCGGGATGCGCTCGGCGCGCTCGAGGTAGGTCGGCGCGTACTGGAACACCAGCTCACCGCGCCCACGTTCCAGCACCCCGGCGACCATCGGCTCGGTCGCCCCGGGCAGCCACACCCACACGTACGCCTCGTCGGGCAGCGTGGCACGACGCCCGCGAGGCCGGGGGGGCACTAGAACCGCTCCCGCGTCCGGCCGGCC
>JAJYSQ010000299.1 GCA_021793495.1 Actinomycetes bacterium | reverse complement strand
GGCCTGACCGTCACGGCACTGGGGTCGACCGAGTGCCGGCAGCTCGAACCGATGCTGTCTCCGGGGGTGCACGGCGGGATGCTGGTAGCCGGGGACCATCAGGTGGACCCGCGGCTGATGGTGCAGGCGCTGCTCGTCGTCGCCGCGGCGGCGGGGGTGCGCCTGATCCGCTCGGCCGCCGCCGGCCTGCTGGTCAACAACGGCCGGGTGGACGCAGTGCTGCTGACCGACGGCACCCGGATGCCTGCCGGGACGGTGGTGGTCGCCGCCGGGGCCGCCTCGGGCCTGCTCGCACGCGTGGACGCCACCGGGGCGCCGACCCCGGCAGGATCGGACGCCCCCCTGGTCCCGATCCGCCCGGTCAAGGGGCAGACGCTGCGGCTGCGCGGGGCCCCCGGCTCGCGGAACCTGCTCACCCGCACGGTGCGTGCGCTGGTCGGCGGCGTACCCGTCTATCTGGTGCCCCGTCTCGATGGCGAGATCGTGATCGGGGCGACCAGCGAGGAGATGGGCCGGGACCTGCGGGTGACCGGCGGCGGGGTCTACCAGCTGTTGCGTGATGCCCACGAGGTCGTGCCCGGCATCCTCGAGCTCGAGCTGGTCGAGACCGTGGCGCGAGCCCGCCCCGGCAGCCCGGACAACGCCCCGCTGCTCGGCCCGGGACCCTTGCCGGGACTGGTCCTGGGTACGGGGCACTACCGCAACGGGATCCTGCTCACCCCGGTCACCGCCGACGCCCTGGCCGAGTTCCTGGCCGTCGGCACCCTGCCCCCCGTGGCCCGCCCGTTCGCGATGGACCGACTGGCCCTGCCGGGACGGTCCGTCCCGGCAGGCGCCGGCCCGGTGGGCGCTCGATGATCGACACCCCCGGCCCGCAGCCGGTACGGGTGGTGCTCAACGGCCAGGAGCGCGAGGTGCCGGGCGGGCAGGTGCTCGCCGAGCTGGTCGCCGGGCTCGCCCCCGGCGCGTCGGGGATCGCTGTCGCCGTCAACGACGAGGTCGTGGCCCGGGCCCGCTGGGTGGCCACCGCGCTGCACCCCGGTGACCGGGTCGAGGTACTCACCGCCGTGCAGGGAGGGTAGGTCCGTGCTGGACACGGCCGGTACCCCCGCACTGCCGGCGCTGGTCATTGCCGGGCGGGTGCTCGGTTCTCGGCTGATCATGGGTACGGGCGGAGCGCCCAGCCTGCAGGTGCTGGGCCAGGCCCTGGTCGCCTCCGGGACCGCACTGACCACGGTCGCACTGCGCCGCGTCGACCCGTCGGTCCCCGGTTCGGTACTCGACCTGCTGCGCGGGCTGGGCATCGACGTGCTGCCCAACACCGCCGGCTGCCACACCGCGGCGGAGGCCGTGCTCACCGCCAGGCTGGCTCGCGAAGCACTCGGCACCGACTGGGTGAAGCTGGAGGTCATCGCCGACGAGCGCACCCTGCTACCCGACGCGGTCGAGCTGCTGGACGCGGCCGCCCGGTTGGTCGACGACGGGTTCGTGGTCCTGCCCTACACCAACGACGACCCGGTCCTGGCCCGGCGGCTGGAGCAGGTCGGGTGCGCCGCGGTGATGCCGCTCGGCGCGCCGATCGGCTCGGGCATGGGGATCCGCAACCCGCACAACATCGCTCTGATCGTCGAGGCCGCCGGCATCCCGGTGATCCTCGACGCCGGGATCGGTACGGCCTCGGACGCGACGTTGGCGATGGAGCTGGGTTGCTCGGGCGTGCTGGTCGCCTCCGCGGTGACCCGGGCGCAGGACCCGGTGGCCATGGCCACCGCCATGCGCCATGCCGTCCTGGCCGGTGCGCTTGCCCGGCAGGCCGGGCGGATCCCGGTGCGTACCCATGCGCGGGCCTCCTCGTCGCCGCGGGCCTCCTCGTCGCCGCGGGCCTCCTCGTCGCCGCGCAGCACCGGCTGAGCCGGGCAGAAACCGCGATCCCGCGGTGCCCGAGAATCACAACAATGTGATTTCTGACTCGGGCAACGAATTCACCACAGTTCACTTCTTTCTCATGAATCACTATTGCCACTCTGGTGAGTGCCGACCTAGCGTCAGGAAGGCCCAACGCGACGGGACTTCCTGACGAGAGGACCTGCCCATGACGGTGACCGAAGCGCGACGACCGCGCACCCGCCATCGACGCCCGAACAACATAGAGCCCTGCCGATCCAGCCGGGGGCGGTGACCCGCGCCATCCACCGCGTGCGCGCCCTCTCGCCGCTGATCCGCGCCGGGACCGTACTGCTCGTGGTGGCGCTGGTCGCCACCGCCGCGGCTCCGGCCTGGTTCACCTACCGGGTCCGCCCGGGAGACTCCCTGTGGGAGCTGGCCCGCCAGTACCACACGACGGTGGCCACCCTGGTCGCCGCGAACCACCTGCCCGGCAACGGCGAGCTGATCCTGGTGGGCCAACAGCTGCGCATCCCCGACGGTCCGGCCGTACCCGCCTCGGTCCGCGGCCCTGCGGCGGTGACGCACACCCAGACGCGGACCGTCACCGTCTGGATGGCGCACCGGGTGGTCACCGGAGACACCGTCCTCGGCCTGGCCGCGCGGTACCGGGTCGGTCCCGCAGCGATCGTCCAGGCGAACCACCTGCCGGCCGACGGGCTGATCCTGCTCGGCCACGTGCTGCGCATCCCGGTGGTGCGCACCGTGACCGTGCCGGTGGCCGGGCGGCGACCCTCGGTCATCTCGCCAGCACGCGTGCCGACGAGCGTGGCCGCGGCCCGTCGTGCGCTGCAGCAGTACCCGGCGGTCGGCAAGGACCAGGTCCGGGCGATGGTCGTCGCCGCGGCCCGGCAGTACGGCGTGCCCCCGAACCTGGCACTGGCGGTCGCCTGGCAGGAGTCCGGCTGGAACCAGCGCGCCGTGTCCGGCGCCGGAGCCCTCGGGGCGATGCAGGTGATGCCGGCCACCGGGGCCTGGGTGTCCTCGATCATGCACCGGCGGCTGAACCTGTTCCAGGCCCAGGACAACATCATCGCCGGGGTGTTCTACCTGGCGGTGCTGGCGCGTCAGGCCACCGCACGTGAGGCCGTCGCCGGGTACTACCAGGGTCTCGGATCGGTCCGGGCGCAGGGCATGCTGCCCTCCACGTCGCGGTACGTGGCCAGCGTGCTGGCGCTGGCCCGGCGGTTCGCGTAACGCGCTGGTCCGGCCTACCGGGCGAATCCGGCCTCTGACCGTACACTCCCCTCGTGGACACGACGCTGCGCGACCCGGTCCTCGGGCGGCTCGTCGACGGTCGTTACCAGGTCGAGACCCGGTTGGCGACCGGTGGGATGGCCGTGGTGTACCGAGCCACCGACACGCGCCTGGACCGTACGGTCGCGTTGAAGGTGATGCACGCCCACCTGGCCAGCGACCCGGAGTTCGTGGAACGGTTCATCCACGAGGCCAAGGCGGCCGCCCGGCTCAGCGACCCCGGCGTGGTCGGGGTGTACGACCAGGGGGCCGACGGTGACGTCGTGTTCTTGACCATGGAGTTCGTCCAGGGCCGCACGCTGCGCGAGGAGCTGCGCCGAGCCGGGCGGCTCGACCTGGAGACGGCGGCACCGATCCTCGACCGGGTGCTGGCCGCGCTGGCCGCGGCCCACCGAGAT
>JAJYSQ010000298.1 GCA_021793495.1 Actinomycetes bacterium | reverse complement strand
TCTCCGAACTCGCGCAGGTAGGACAGCACGCTCGGGTTGGATCCACCGAGATCGACGAGGCTGCCCATGCCGAACGCCGGGTTCTGCTTGCGCACCTCGATCAGCCGACGCATCCACTGCAGGAGCGAGGAGCCCGAGCGCATCTGGGCCTCGACGTTGGTCACCTGGTAGCCGTAGACCGGGTCCATGATCACCGGCAGGTGCAGCCGCTGCGGGTCGGCGGTGGAGAAGCCGGCGTTGCGATCCGGGGTCCACTGCATCGGCGTGCGTACCCCGTCACGGTCACCCAGCCAGATGTTGTCGCCCATGCCGATCTCGTCGCCGTAGTACAGCACCGGGGAGCCGGGCAGGCTCAACAGCAGCGCGGTGAACAGCTCGAGCTGGTCGCGGTCGTTCTCCAGCAGCGGGGCCAGCCGTCGGCGGATGCCGATGTTGGCCTTCATCCGCGGATCCTTGGCGTACTCGGCCCACATGTAGTCGCGTTCCTCGTCGCTGACCATCTCCAGGGTCAGCTCGTCATGGTTGCGCAGGAAGATTCCCCACTGGCATCCGCTGGGGATCTCCGGCGTCTGGGCGAGGATCTCCGAGATCGGGTAGCGGGATTCTCGGCGCACCGCCATGAAGATCCGGGGCATGACCGGGAAGTGGAAAGCCATGTGGCACTCGTCCCCGCCGGTGTCGGGGTCGCCAAAGTACGCGACCACGTCGGATGGCCACTGGTTGGCCTCGGCGAGCAGCACCCGGTCGGGGTAGAGGCGGTCCACCTCGGCGCGCACCTGCTGGAGGAACGCGTGGGTGGCCGGCAGGTTCTCGCAGCTCGTGCCCTCCTGCTCGAACAGGTACGGGACCGCGTCCAGCCGGAAGCCGTCGATGCCCAGGTCCAACCAGAACCGCAACGCCTCGAGGATCGCCTGCCGGACCCGCGGGTTCTCGTAGTTCAGGTCGGGCTGGTGGCTGAAGAAACGGTGCCAGTAGTACTGCTTGCGCACCGGGTCGAAGGTCCAGTTGCTCGACTCGGTGTCGACGAAGATGATCCGCGCGTCGGGGTATCCGCGGTCGGTGTCGTGCCAGACGTAGAAGTCCCCATAGTCACCGTCCGGATCGTTGCGGGATGCCTGGAACCATGGGTGGGCGTCCGAGGTGTGGTTCATCACGAAATCGATGATCACCCGCAACCCTCGTTCGTGGACCGCTTCGACGAACTGGACGAAATCGCCCAGCGTGCCGTACTCGGGCAGCACCGCGAAGGAGTCGGACACGTCGTACCCGCCGTCGCGCATCGGCGAGGCGAAGAACGGCGGCAGCCACAAGCAGTCGACACCCAGCCAGCGCAGGTAGTCCAACCGTTCGGTCAGCCCGCGCAGGTCTCCGATCCCGTCGCCGTTGCTGTCGGCGAACGAGCGGATGATGACCTCGTAGAAGACGGCGCGCTTGTACCACAAGCGGTCGCGGCTGCTGCTGGCCTCGGACGCGAACGGTTCCACCGCGCCGGTCCGGTCCGACCAACCGGTCTGTGGGGCGCTCACCGGGCTCCTGTCATGACCGCCATCAGGTGGGCCGGCTCGTCGAACGGGTCGAGCCGTACGTAGTCGTGCGCCCCCCAGCGCCAGGTGGACCCGGTCATCTCGTCGCGCACCGTGAAGGTCTGCTCCGGGTCCATCCCCAGCGCCGGCAGGTCCAGGTGCACCGTCGTCTCGTGCGCGCCATGCGGGTCGAGCACGACTGCGGCGATCACCACGTCGACCGTGCCGTCCGGGCGGTCCGCGGTCTTGGACCAGCACAGGATCCCGGGGTCATCGCTGCGGTGAAAGCGCAGCGTGCGCAGCCGTTGCAGGGCAGGATGAGACCGGCGTACCCGGTTCAGCCGGGTGAGGTACCCGGCGATCGAGCGTCCCTGCGCGGCGGCCTGCCAGTCCCGCGGGCGGTACTGGTACTTCTCGGCGTCGAGGTACTCCTCGCTGCCCGGGCGTACCGCGACGTGCTCGCACAGCTCGAACCCGGAGTACACCCCCCAGGTGGGGCTGAGCAGCGCGGCCAGCACGGCCCGGATACGGAATGCCGCCGGCCCCCCGTACTGCAGGAACTCGGTGAGGATGTCCGGGGTGTTCACGAAGAAGTTCGGGCGCATGTAGGCCGCGGTGTCCGCAGCGAGCTCGGTGAGGTACTCGGTCAGCTCGGCCGCGGTGTTGCGCCAGGTGAAGTACGTGTACGACTGGTGGAACCCGACCTTGGCCAGGGTCGCCATCATCGCCGGCCGGGTGAACGCCTCGGCCAGGAACAGCACGTCTGGGTCGTCGGTGGCCACCTCGGCGAGCAGGCGTTCCCAGAACGGCACCGGCTTGGTGTGCGGGTTGTCCACCCGGAAGATCTGGACCCCGTGGCTCATCCACAGCCGGACGATCCGCAGGACCTCGGTGTACAGCCCCTCGGGATCGGCGTCGAAGTCGAGCCCGACGATGTCCTCGTACTTCTTGGGTGGGTTCTCGGCGTACGCGATCGACCCGTCAGCCCGGTGGTGGAACCACTCGGGGTGCTCGCGGACCCAGGGGTGGTCCGGGGAGCACTGCAGCGCCAGGTCCAGGGCGACCTCCAAGCCCGCCTGCCGGGCGTCCTGCACGAACCGGTCGAAGTCGTCGAACGTACCGAGCTCGGGGTGGATCGCGTCGTGCCCACCCAGCTCGGAGCCGATCGCCCAGGGCGAGCCGGGGTCGGCGGCACCGGCCGTCGGCGCGTTGTTCGGCCCCTTGCGGGCGGTGGTACCGATCGGGTGCACCGGGGGCAGGTACACGACGTCGAACCCCATCGCGGCGATCTCGGGCAGTCGGCGGGCGGCGGTGGCCAGCGTCCCCGAGTGCCACCGCCCGGCAGCCTCGTCGAACCAGGCTCCCTCCGACCGGGGGAACATCTCGTACCAGGAGCCGACCAGCGCCCGCTCCCGGTGGACCAGCATCGGGTACCGGGCCCCGATGGTCACCAGCTCGCGCAGCGGGTGGCTGGTCAGGGTGGCGATCACGTCCGGCCCGGTGGCCGCGGCCAGCCGGTCGGCGGGGTCCGCCTCGGTGTCGCGCACCACGGCCAGCGCGTCCAGCAGCGCCCGGCGTCCAGGAGCCGGGCGCTGCGTGCGCACCGCCCGGGCCAGCAAGGTGGCTCCTTCGAGCAGCTCCGCCGCGACGTCCACCCGGGCTGGGACCTTGATGGCGGCCGCGTGTCGCCAGGTGGCGTACGGGTCAGCCCAGGCCTGGACCGTGAACGTCCAGCGCCCCGGACTCTCCGGTGCCACCCACGCGGTCCACCGGTCGAAGCCGGGAGCGACCAGGACCATCGGCACGACGGCCTGCCGTCGTCCTTGCGGGTCGCGCAGCACGACGGCAGCCCCGATGGCCCCGTGGCCCTCGCGGAAGACCGTGGCCGACACCGGGACGGCCTCGCCGACCACGGCGCGGGCAGGCCAGCGCCCGGCGTCCACCACAGGTGCCACGTCGAGGATGGGGATGCGACCGATCATCGAGGTCGAACCTACCCGTATCCACCCCGTATCCACTGTGGCGGCTCAGCCCAGCACCGTCGCCACGCCGAGCCCGCCATCGACCACGATGGTCT
>JAJYSQ010000297.1 GCA_021793495.1 Actinomycetes bacterium | reverse complement strand
CCCCGCGGGCCTGGCTGAACCGGTAGAACGTCGACCACTGGCGGAAGCTGGCCACCGCCACCGGGAGGTTCACCACCAACCAGGACACCACCGCCGCGGCCACGGCCTGCCCCACCGCCCGCATCCTCCCGGTGCGCAGGCCGAGCACGATGAGCGCACCCAGGAGCAGCACCGGGTAGAACTTCGTCGCCGTCCCGAGCCCCAGCAGCACCCCGGCCAGCCAGGGGCGTCGCCGAGCCCAGGCGAGCATGCTCAGCGAGGTCAGCATCACCGCCCACAGATCCCAGTTGACCGTGCCGGCGAGGGCCAGCGTCGGGGCGACGGCCAGCATGGCCACATCCCACGGGCGACGCCCAGCGACCCCGATCGTCGAGACGACCGCCACGACCGCGGCCAGCGCCAGACCCAGCGCGGTGATGTCGAAGTACCAGACCCCCGGGTCACGGACGCCGGCCGGCACGAGCCTCGCGTTCGCCCACATCACCAGCCCGGTGAGCACGGGGTACTCCACCGGCTGCACGGAGCGGGGCGCGGCGTACGGTACGTCGCCAGCGGCCAGCCCCCGCGCCTGGTAGAGCACCGGGATGTCCGAGTAGCAGGCGTGCACGAACGGACCCTGCCCGGCGAACCCGGTGCTGCGGCAGTACCCCTTCTGTGCCCACCCCAGTGCCATGGTCATCAGCACCAGGGCGACCAGCACGCGCACCGGCATCCACCACCCCGAGCGGTGGAGGGCACGTCGACCCCGAGGTCCGCCCACCACCTCGCACAGGGTTCGCGCCAGCGGGTCGGTCAGGGTCGGCGCCACCACTGCCCGGGCGGTGACCGGGCGGTCGGGCGCCCCCGGTCCAGACATCCCGGGTTCAGCCACCCCGGGTTCAGGGACCGAGCTCACCCGCTGGGTCCAGCGACGGGCGGCAGGGGACCGACGGTGGGACCGGTCGGAAGCGGAGCTCCGCCAGAAGCCCCCGGCGTCGGCGCACCCGAGGACGAGGTGGGTGAGGAGCCCGGGGACGGTACGGTCGTACCACTAGAGCTGGGAGTGGGGGATCCCGTGACGGTCGGGGTTGTGCTGGACGAGGCCGAGGAGCTCGGGCTCGGGCTCGGGGTGGGGGTCGGTGCAAGGTCGACCGGGGTCCCCATCGAGACCGGTGCGGGGAAGCCGAGCACCGGCTGGCCGGCGAGCGCCCCCTGCATGAACGCCGTCCAGGTCCGAGCCGGGTAGTCGGCACCGAAGAACGTGGGCAGCCCGCCCACTCCGCTGAGCGAGGCGGTGCCCGACCCGCGGTAGAAGCCGACCGCGGTGGCCAGCTGCGGGGTGAACCCGACGAACCAGGCCGAGCGGTTTCCGGCCGTTCCGGTCTTGCCGGCCGCGGGACGGCCCAGGGCGAGCGCCGCGGTCCCGGTCCCGTGCTGCACGACGTTGGAGAGCAGGTAGGTGACGTTCGCCGTCACCTGCGGGGAGAACGCCCGGGTGGCGTTCGCCGGCGCCCGGTACAGCACGCCGCCGTTGGCGGCGAAGACCTCGTCGACCGTGTGCCACGGCGCGTAGATGCCCTGGGCGGCGACCGTGGCGTACCCGTCCGCCAGCTGCACCGGGGTCACCGCGGCGGTGCCCAGGGTGATCCGGGCGTTCGGCAGCAACCCGGGTGCGGACTTGGGGATCCCGGCCCGGATCGCGGCGTCGTAGACGTTCTGCGGACCGATCTTCATGGTCAGCTGCACGAAAGCCGTGTTGATCGATTGTTCAGTGGCGGTGAGAAGGCTCACCTTGCCGTAGTTCGTGTTGAACTCGTTGTGCACCGGCGGGGAGCCCGGGAGCTGCAGGGGGGAGTTCCCGTCGAAGTAGCTGTTCAGCCCGATGCCCTGCTCGAAGGCCGCGGACAGGGTGAACGCCTTCATCGTGGAGCCGGCCTGCGGAGCGCCCTGGGTGGCGTCGTTGAACGGCCGGGTCACGTAGTTGCTGCCGCCGTACATGGCCAGGACGGCCCCCGTCCCCGGGACCACGGCGGCCAGGCCTTCGTGCACGCCGGAGGCGCTGATCGTCGGTCGGTTCTGCTCCACCGCAGCCACCGCAGCCTGCTGCGCCTGCTGGGAGAACGTGGACACCACCTTCAAGCCACCCTGGTCGATCTGCTGGTTGGTGAACCCCAGGTTCAGCAGCTCGGCTCGGACGGTGGACAAGAGGTACCCGTTGGTTCCCCCGTACTGCGAGGAGATCCGGACGGGGCGGATGGTCGGGAACCGCAGCGCTGCGCGCTGCGCGGGGGTGAGCCACCCCTGGGTGACCATCCCGTCCAGCACGTACGCCCAGCGCGCCGTCAAGGCAGGCAGGGCGCTCTCCGGGGCGAGCGCGCTCGGCGCGTTGATCAGCGAGGCCAGCACCGCCCCTTCAGCAACAGTGAGCTGGGTGGCGTTGACCCCGAAGTATGACTGTGCGGCGGTCTGGATCCCGTACGCGCCCCGCCCGTAGTAGACGGTATTCAGGTAGTCGGCCAGGATCTTGTCCTTCGGCAGCTCGCGCGCGACCTTCAGCGCGATGACGAACTCCTTGATCTTCCGGGTGATCGTCTGCCGGTCGGTGAGGTAGTTGTTCTTGACGTACTGCTCGGTGATGGTCGAGCCGCCTTGCAGCGGACGGCCCTGAGCGTCGTTGATGGCGGCGCGGACGATCCCCTTCAGGGAGAAACCGGGGTTGGTGTAGAAGGTGCGGTCCTCGGCAGCCAGGACCGCCTCACGCACCGGGACCGGTACGTCGGAAAGGGGGACGACCACGCGGTTGGTCCCGCCGAAGCGGCCCAGCTCGGTGTGCCCGTCGTTGTAGGTGACGATCGTGGTCTGGGCGATCGCCGAGGAGTTCGGGTCCGGGATCGTGATGTGCTGGTAGAGGTAGAGGAAGGCACCGAGACCCGCCAAGGCGACCACCAGCCCGACGCCGAGGACGGTGAGCAGGGTTCCCCGCCAGGTCGGGATGAGCCGCCGGATCCCGTGCCGCCGGGCACGTCGGGCGGCACGCCGCGCGCTGCGGCGTGCCGCTCGACCACCGGTCGCCGCCCGCGGGGCGGATTTCGGTTCCGGGGTCTGTGGGGCCAAGGCTCCTCACCGGGTCGAGGGCCGGCACTCACCACCGGCCCGTGGGGGTCACTCGACGATGGTCACACATCGAGCAGGGCGACGGGTCGCGCCGACACGCAGGACGTGCGAGAGGCGCGTGAGGTTCCGCCCGTCACGCAGGGTTGCCCAGCCCGCTGACCCGGCTGGCCGCGTTCGCGCGTTCGCGCGTTCGCGTCACGGTACACGGTGACCGCCACCAGTCACGGTCGCCCCTGTCGTTGCGCGCCGCCGCTGTTGCGCACCGCCCGGCGTGGGGCTAACGTCGGACCTCACATCTCGATGTATCGAAGCGATACATCGAGAGCGTAGAGTCCAGGCTCGGCGGGGCTCCGGCCGACATGGCCGATCCCGCCCCGCCGCCGGAACCGGAAGGAGGTCCATGGCACGCCGCACCGAGGTCCTCGAGTTCGCCGTCCTGGGCCTGCTCCACGAGTCGCCCCTGCACGGCTACGAGCTGCGCAAGCGGCTCAATGCCCTGCTCGGGGCGTTCCGAGCCTTCTCCTACG
>JAJYSQ010000296.1 GCA_021793495.1 Actinomycetes bacterium | reverse complement strand
GAATCGCGGTGAGCCCGTCCCGGCCCGCCCACAGGGCAGCCGGCGGGTCGTACCGGGCGACCTCCGGGTCGCGCAGGCAGGCTCCCAGCGGCACGTACGGCGGGTTGCTCACCACCACGTCCACGCCGGCGGCCCACCCGTCGGGCAGCGCGCTCAGATCGGCCTGCAGCAGCTGCACCGAGGTCGTCGCGAGGTTGTGGACCGCCCAGCCGTACGCCTGCGGGTCCCGCTCGATCGCGTGCACGACGCAGCCGGGGACCTCGTCGGCCACCGCGGCCGCGATCGCCCCGGAACCGGTCCCGAGGTCCACCACGACCGGTACCCGACCCTCGGTGACCAGTCGCACAGCCTCCTCGATCCCGGCCCCGGCGACCACCTCGGTCTCCGGCCGGGGTACGAACACCCCGGGGCCGACCGCGAGCACGACCCGGCGGAAGGCCGCTTGGCCGGTCAGGTGCTGCAGCGGCTCGCGGGCTGACCGGCGGTCGAGCAGCTGGGCGTACCGCAGGCGCTGTGCCGGGGTCAGACGCCGACCCAGCGCCAGGTCCCGGGCCAGCCCGTGCCGGTCGGTGCCCACGGCGTGCGCGGCCAGCAGCTCGGCGTCGGAACGCGGCGAGGCGATCCCCACCGCGGCCAGCCGCTCAGCGGCCCGGTGCACCAGGATGGACAGGTCGGTCTGCCCAGCACTGACGAGCCCCGTGCTGACGGGCGCGGGCCGGATCGACACCCTCAGCCGACCTCGGCCAGCCGGCCCGCGACGTCGGCGTCCGCGCATGCCTGCACCACGGGGTCCAGGTCACCGGCGAGGACCTGGTCGAGGTTGTAGGCCTTGTACCCGACCCGATGATCAGAGATCCGGTTCTCTGGGAAGTTGTACGTGCGGATGCGCTCCGAGCGGTCCACGGTGCGCACCTGGGCGCGCCGGGAGTCCGCCGCCTCACGGTCCGCGTCGGCCTGCGCGGTCGCCAGCAGCCGGGCGCGCAGGATCCGCATCGCCTGTTCCTTGTTCTGCAGCTGGCTCTTCTCGTTCTGGCAGGAGACCACGATCCCGCTCGGCAGGTGGGTGATCCGCACCGCGGAGTCCGTCGTGTTGACCGACTGCCCGCCGGGCCCGGTGGAGCGGAACACGTCGATGCGCAGGTCCTTCGGGTCGATCGAGACCTCGACGTCGGCCGCTTCCGGCATCACCAGCACACCGACGGCCGACGTGTGGATGCGTCCGGCGGACTCGGTCACCGGGACCCGCTGGACCCGGTGCACCCCCCCCTCGTACTTCAACCGGGCCCAGGGGTTCTGCCCCGGGATGCCGGTACCGCGTGCGGCCACCGCGAGGGACACGGCCTTGTACCCGCCCAGGTCCGAGGGCATCTCGTCGAGCACCTCGGTCCGCCACCCCCGTCGTTCTGCGTACCGCAGGTACATCCGTACCAGGTCAGCGGCGAACAGCGCCGACTCCTCCCCGCCCTCCCCTGCCATGATCTCCAGGATGACATCCTTGTCCTCGTGGGGATCACGGGGCACCAGCAACAGGCGCAACCGATCACGTAGCTCGGCGCGCCGCTGCGCCAGTGCCTGGGCCTCGACCTGGAAGGACTCGTCGTCCTCGGCAAGCTCGAGCGCGGCCCCCAGGTCGGCCCCCACCTGCTGCCACTGCCGGTACGTCTCGACGATCGGGGTCAGCTCGGCGTAGCGACGCGCCAGGGTACGGGCCCGCGCCAGGTCGTCGTGCACCTGGGGATCGGCGAGCGCGGACTCGAGCTCACGGTGCTCGGCGACGAGGTCGCCGACGGCCTCGAACATCGCGCAGCTCCCTCATCCCGGTCCAGTGCTGGCTGGTGCGGCTGGGGGTCAGGAGGTGGCGGAGCCCGCGGATGCGGCGGCCTTGCCGAAGCGAGCCTCGAACTTCGCCACTCGCCCGCCGGTGTCCAGGATCTTCTGCTTGCCGGTGTAGAACGGGTGGCACACCGAGCAGACGTCGGCGTGGATCACGCCGTTGCGCGCGGCGCTGCGGGTGGTGAACGTGTTCCCACAGGTGCAGGTCACCTCGGTGACCACGTACTCGGGGTGGATTCCAGGCTTCACGACGTCTCCTCAGGGTGCGGCAGCCGCCGGGTCATCCGGCCTCGGTAGGCCGGATGTGAACCGGGACATGGTGCTCAAGTGTGCCAGAGAGCTCGGTTGTTCCCGCGCAGGACCTCCGGTGCGGCTCGGGGACTGCCGGTCGCTGCTACTCGTCGCCCGGCAAGGGCATGGTCTTCGCTACCTGCATGAGGAACTCCACGTTGCTGCGCGTCTCCCTCATCTTGCCCAGCAGCAGCTCGATCGCCTGCTGCTGGTCCAGGGCGTGCAGCACCCGGCGCAGCTTCCACACGATCTTCAGCTCCTCGGGGGCGAGCAGGATCTCCTCGCGCCGGGTACCGGAGGCGTCCACGTCCACCGCAGGGAAGATCCGCTTGTCCGCGAGCCGGCGGTCAAGCTTCAGCTCCATGTTCCCGGTGCCCTTGAACTCCTCGAAGATCACCTCGTCCATCCGCGAGCCGGTCTCCACCAGCGCGGTGGCCAGGATGGTCAGCGACCCGCCGTGCTCGATGTTGCGCGCCGCACCGAAGAACCGCTTCGGCGGGTACAGCGCGGTGGAGTCCACACCACCCGACAGGATGCGCCCGCTCGCCGGCGCCGCCAAGTTGTACGCCCGTCCCAACCTGGTGATCGAGTCGAGCAGCACCACCACGTCGTGGCCGAGCTCGACGAGCCGCTTGGCCCGCTCGATCGCCAGCTCGGCCACCATCGTGTGGTCCTCGGCCGGCCGGTCGAAGGTGGAGGCGATCACCTCGCCCTTCACCGACCGCTGCATGTCGGTCACTTCTTCGGGCCGTTCGTCCACCAGCACCACCATCAGGTGGGCCTCGGGATTGTTCTGGCTGATCGCGTTCGCGATCGACTGCAGGACCATGGTCTTGCCGGCCTTGGGCGGAGAGACGATCAGGCCTCGCTGGCCCTTGCCGATCGGGGCGACCATGTCGATGACCCGGGTGGTCAGTACCCCGGGCTCGGTCTCCAGCCGCAGCCGGGTCTGCGGGTACAGCGGGGTGAGCTTGCCGAACTCCACGCGATTGCGGGACTGCTCGGGGTCGGTGCCGTTGACCGTCTCCAGGCGAGCCAGGGCGTTGAACTTGTCGCGCCGCTCTCCTTCGCGCAACGCTCGCACCTTGCCGGTGACGGCATCGCCCTTGCGCAACCCGTACCGCCGCACCATGGCCAGCGAGACATACACGTCATCGGGACCCGGCAGGTAACCAGAGGTGCGCACGAACGCGTAGCTGTCCATGACATCAAGGATTCCGGCGACGGGCACCAGGACGTCGTCCTCGCTCACCTCGGGTTCCGCGTCGGTGAACTCACGCTTGCGGCCGCGGCTGCGGTCGCGGTACCTGCCCCGGCGCCGGCGGCCCCGGGAGCCGTCCTCGTCATCGTCGCCGGGACCGCTGTGCCCTGAGGTGCTCGGCCGCGTGGACGTGTCTCGGGCGGCCGGGCGCTGCGCCGGTGCCTCCCGGCGGTCGCGCGCTTCGGTACGAGCCGGCTCGGCACGCACCGGCTCGGCACGCACCGGCTCGGCACGCGGCGTC
>JAJYSQ010000295.1 GCA_021793495.1 Actinomycetes bacterium | reverse complement strand
AGCTCGACGTCGGCCGGGAGCTCACCCGTGGTCTGGGTGCGGGGGCGGACCCAGAGGTCGGCCGCAAGGCGACCGAGGACCACGTCGAGGAGATCGAGGAGGTCCTCAAGGGCGCGGACATGGTGTTCGTCACCGCCGGTGAAGGTGGGGGGACCGGTACCGGGGGCGCTCCGGTCATCGCCGCGACGGCGCGAGCGCTGGGGGCGCTGACCATCGGCGTGGTGACCCGTCCCTTCGCCTTCGAAGGTCGGCGCCGGGCGCAGCAGGCGGAGGAGGGGATCGCGATCCTGCGGGAGCAGGTGGACACGCTCATCGTCATCCCGAACGACCGGCTGCTGTCGATCTCCGACCGTTCGGTGACCATGCTCGACGCCTTCCGCTCCGCCGACCAGGTCCTGCTCCAGGGGGTCTCGGGCATCACCGACCTGATCACCACCCCCGGGCTGATCAACCTGGACTTCGCCGACGTGAAGTCGATCATGTCGGGGGCCGGGTCAGCCCTGATGGGTATCGGATCGGCCCGCGGCGACGACCGGGCGGTGACGGCCGCCCAGGGAGCCATCTCCAGCCCGCTGCTCGAAGCCTCGATCGAAGGCGCGCGAGGCGTGCTGCTGTCCATCGCGGGCGGCGCCGACCTCGGGCTGTTCGAGATCAACGAGGCGGCCCAGCTGGTCGCGCAGTCGGCCCACCCGGAGGCGAACATCATCTTCGGCGCGGTCATCGACGACGCTCTGGGCGACGAGGTGCGGGTCACGGTGATCGCCGCCGGGTTCGACGGCGGCGAGCCGGTGCACCACGAGACACCAGGGGTCGTGTACGGCGTCGGGTCCACCCCCGGTAGCGCGGCATCGCCCAGCCAGCCCGGATCGCCCAGCCAGCCCGGGGCCCTCGGCACGTCTCGGCCGGTGGCGGCCAGCGCCGCGCCGGGCACCCGGGACGTGACCGACGGTGTCCGCGGCGGACCGTCTCCGGCTCCCGCGCCGGTGCCGCGCCAGGCCCGCCGGATCGTTTTCGACGACGGCGGTGACGAAGACCTGGACGTCCCCGACTTCCTCAAGTGAGCCCCGCACCGCAGCCGGTGCCGCAGCCGCTCCTGCAGGGGGTGCTGGGGACCTTCGGGGGGATCTCCGCCCGGTACCTGATGACCGGACGCTCGGGCGGGGTCAGCCGCCCACCGTACGACGAGGCCAACCTCGCGCTGCACGTCGGAGACGATGATGCGGCGGTCCGGGCGAACCGGGCCGCGCTGGCCGATGCGCTGGCCCCGGACGTGCACCGGCTGGTGTTCATGGACCAGGCCCACGGGGCTCGGGTGTCCGTCCTCGCGAGCCTCGACGACCGGCCCGACGCCGGCGTGGACGCGATGGTAACCACCGTCCCGGCCCTGGCCCTGGCGGTCCTGGTGGCCGACTGCGTGCCGGTGGTGATGTCCGACGCCGCCGCGGGGGTGGTCGCGGTGGCTCACGCTGGTCGTCCCGGCCTGGTCGCCGGCGTCGTCCCGGCCACCCTGGAGGCCATGGGGGCCGTCGGAGCCCACCCGGATCGTACCGTCGCGCTGCTGGGCCCCGCGGTGTGCGGGACGTGCTATGAGGTGCCGCCCGAGCTGGCTGCCGACGTGGCCCGCCAGGTCCCCGCGGCGCGGTGCGTGTCCCGGACCGGGACCCCGGCGCTGGACGTTGCCGCCGGAGTGGCCGCGCAGCTGCGGGCCGGGGGTGTCCGGCAGGTGCAGCAGGCTGACCTGTGCACCCAGGAGGCGGCCTCGTGCTTCTCCTACCGGCGCGACCGGACCACCGGGCGGTTTGCCGGGCTGGTGTGGCTCGGCTCGGCCATGCGGGACGACCGTGGTCGCGCGGGGCGGTCGCGGGACGTCCCGGGGTGAGCGCACCCGAGCTACCCGCCGCGATGGTCCACGACGCGCGTACCGCCGAGCTGGCCGACCGCCTCGCCGCGGTCCGCGACCGTATCCAGCG
This sequence comes from Actinomycetes bacterium, assembly GCA_021793495.1. Classification (GTDB taxonomy): domain Bacteria; phylum Actinomycetota; class Actinomycetes; order JAJYSQ01; family JAJYSQ01; genus JAJYSQ01. Next base: position 1,660 of record JAJYSQ010000295.1, on the reverse strand, counting down.
GGCAGCCGAGCACGCCGGGCGACGAGCGGACGAGGTCACCCTGGTGGTGGTCACCAAGATGTTCCCCGCCGACGACGTGCGTCGACTGGCCGGGCTCGGGGTGGCCGACGTCGGGGAGAACCGGGACCAGGAGGCCGCCTCGAAGGCGATCGCGTGCGCTGACCTCGGGCTGTGCTGGCACTTCCTCGGTCAGCTGCAGACGAACAAGGCGCGGTCGGTGGTGCGGTATGCCGACCTGGTGCACAGCGTGGATCGTCCCGCGCTGGTCGCCGCGCTCTCGGCAGCAGCGACGCGTGCCGGACGCGTGCTGGGGTGCCTGGTCCAGGTCGACCTGGACACGGTCGAGACCCACGCGGGTCGTGGCGGGGTGCTCCCGCGAGACGTGACCGGGCTGGCCGAGCTGGTCGCCGGTGCACCCGGGCTGCGGCTCGCGGGGGTGATGGGGGTCGCGCCCCTCGGGGCTGACCCGGAGCCGGCGTTCGAGCTGCTCGCCGCATGCTCGGGACGGGTGCTCGCCGATCACCCGCAGGCTCAGGTCGTCTCCGCGGGGATGAGCGCGGACCTGGAGGCGGCGGTGCTCCACGGGGCGACACACGTGCGTGTCGGCACCGCGGTGCTCGGCAGCCGCCCTTCCCTCGGGTAACGTCACCTGCGAGCGCCCCACGGCACGATCGCGAGGCCACCTCACGTGGCCGGTGCACCGGCCACGTCCTGTCCTGTTCATGTACTCGATCCGCATCGGAGGACCTGTCGAGCATGGCCGGCGCAATGCGCAAGATGGCGGTCTACCTCGGCCTCGTCGAGGAGGACCCGCACGACCGGGAGTACGACGGGCAGTACGACGACGAGGAGTACGAGGAGCCGGTCGTTCGTCCGGTGGCGCGCGACCGTCACCGAGACGAGCCGGCCACCCGGTCGATGACGGCCGTCCGTCCCGAACCGCCGGTCGCGTCCCCGGCGGCACCCCGGTCCGTCAGGCAGGGCACCCGACCCGTGGACTCCACCAGGATCACCACGCTGCACCCGCGGACCTACAACGAGGCCCGCACGATCGGCGAGCACTTCCGCGACGGCACCCCGGTCATCATGAACCTGACCGACATGGATGACTCGGACGCCAAGCGGCTGGTGGACTTCGCCGCGGGCCTGGTGTTCGCGCTGCGTGGGACGATAGAGCGGATCACCAACAAGGTGTTCCTGCTCTCGCCGGCCAACGTCAGCGTCACCGCCGAGGACAAGGCGCGCATCGCCGAGGGCAGCTTCTTCAACCAGAGCTGAGCTGACCGTGATCCGCGTGCCTGCACCCCGCACCGCCCGACTCGTCCCGCCCGCTCCGACCGGCGAGACGACCCCATGACCTCCCTCGGACAGGTCCTCTACCTCGTCCTGTGGATCTTCTTCATCCTGTTGATCGTCCGGCTGGTCTTCGAGTACGTCATGATGTTCGCCCGTAGCTGGCACCCTCGGGGGGTGGCGCTGGTGGTTGCCGAGACGACCTACACCATCACCGACCCGCCGCTGAAGGCGCTACGCAAGATCATCCCCCCGCTCCGGCTCGGCAGCGTCTCGCTCGACCTGTCGTACCTCGTCCTGATCATCGCCGTCCAGATCGCCATGCAGCTGGTCCAGCAGCTGTAGGACACCGGACCGCCCGACAGAT
>JAJYSQ010000294.1 GCA_021793495.1 Actinomycetes bacterium | reverse complement strand
GTGGCGGCAGATCGCGCTGATCGGCATGGAGAGCGCACTCGAGCCTGGCCTGGTCACCTTGCGGCGCGCCGGGTACACCCAGGCACTGCAGCGGGCCGGGATCAGCGTCCGGGAGGAGCTGATGGTCGAGGTGCCCTCGCTGACCCGCGAGTGCGGCGCCGCGGCGGTGGAGCAGCTGCTGGGGCGCACCTCGTTCGACGCCGTGCTGTGCCTGAACGATCTGCTCGCGGTGGGTGCGTTGAAGGCGCTGGCCGACCATGGCATCGACGTGCCGGGTGAGGTGGCGGTGGCGGGCTTCGACAACATCCGCGAGGGGGCCTACCTCACCCCGGCGCTGACCACGGTCGACTGGGATCAGGAGACGATCGTGCGGCAGGCGGTCGACCTGCTCGGCCGGCGGATCTCCGCCCGCGATGGCGCCGAGGCGGCGGACCTGGTGGTGCAGCACCAGGTGGTGCTCCGAGCGAGCACCGCCGCAGCGACCTGAGGCGAGCGGGTCGTTCATTCGGTCTCGGCGAGCATGACCAGCGCGACCACGCGCCACCAGCCGTCTCGCTGCGAGCCGACCAGGCTGAGGTCGGCCGTGCGACCGGACTCACCGCCGTCGAGCGGAAAGTCGAACCATCGGAAGTGCGCCTGGTCGATGATCTCCGGACCGGAGCTGCCCAGCTCGACGCCGTCCTCCAGCACCGTGGTGGTGCCGGACGGAGAGTACGCATCGCCGGTGAGGACGTGCACGCGGTGCGCCCCGGCCGGTACGGCGAGGCGCAGGACATACTCCTGTTCTCGCCCGAGCACGAAGTCTCGGCGGAGCACGTCCATCCGCGCGCGGTCGCGGAATGTCGGCGCTGCACCGACCCAGCCGAACCCGCGGCCGCTGTCCCAGGCCTCGTCTGGGGAGAGGCGCGCATAGCCGGGCAGCAACGGGCTCGACGGCGAGCCGGCGTCGAGCGCAAGGACGGCCTTCTCGGCGGGCGGGACGGCTACGACATCCAGCGAACGATGGTCGTCGAGGTCGACCAGCTCGACGACCGGGCTGGCCAGCCGCGGAGCGAGCGGTGGGGTGACCGGTACCTCCACGGTCTGCACCTGCCCCGCGGCCAGGGTGACTTCGACCGGCTCGGCCGACCAGTCGTCGTCGACGCGGACCTCGATCGTGGCCTCGGCCGGCTCGTCGGTCACGGTGGCCAGGCTGACGTTGATCGCGTTCGGACGGCCGCCGAAGAGGACCCCCGGGGCGTCGACGCCGGTGATGGTGACGGACGGGACCTCGGCGTCCGGGTCGATGATCGTCAGGGCGCACAGCCGCCAGAACCGTCCCGGTGTGCTGGAGAATCGCAGGTCGAGGTCCCGACCGTGCGGGCCGCCGTCGAGTTCGCCGTGGTTCCAGCGGAACGTGCCACCGCGGAAGCGTTCGCCCTCGATCAGCCGGTCGCCGTCCACGTCGACATGAGTGGGCCAGACGTCCGGGCCGCCGTCGCCGACGAGCAGCGAGAACCGGTGCCGACCGGCGGGAACCCGCACTCGGAGCGTGGCCGGTGAGGTGGTGCCGCAGAAGTCCCGGCGCAGGGTGTCCCACTGACCGGCTCGGTCGCGGGACTGTGGCTGGCCATCGACCCAGCCGAATCCCCGCGCGGGGTCCCAGGTGGTGTCTGGTGCCAAGCGGGCGTAGCCGGGGGTGAGCGGGCTCGAGGCGGAACCGGCGTCCAGGGCCAGGTGGCAACGCTGGGCCGCGGGCGCCACCAGCATCGGGTGCCCGGCGGTGCCCAGCAGCTCCAGCTCCGGGGTGAGGGTGACCGGTACGGTCACCAGCTCGGCCGCCAGCGGTGGCCATACCGGCAGGTGGAGGTCGCCGTCCTCGCGGGGACCCAGGCGCAGCTCAGCGGTCCCGGCCCGCCAGCCCTCGTCCGGCGTGTGCAGGCCGACGGTCAGCTGCAGCTCCCTGCCGGTGGCGTTGGTTGCCGATACCGGAAGGTGGTTCGGCCACCCGCCGAGCACGAGGGGCGTGCTGCCGTGGTCGTACTGCAGCCACTCCCGCTTCTCGTCCACGATCCGGGCGTAGTCGAAGAAGTAGCTGACGATCGTGTCTCGCCAGCGGCGCGAGTGGAACACGTGGTCGGCGAAGGTGGCCGCGATATCGGCGTGGCGGGCGGAGTCGACCAGGTCGGCCAGATCGTCCCAACTCTCAGCGGCCCCGCGCACGGCGTCGTGACCTTCGAAGTGGCTGTCATAGATGTGCTGGATCACCGTGGTGCCCGAGTGCAGCCGGTGCTCGAAGGGCACCCAGTGCAGGAAGAGCAGCAGCTCGTCGGGTACGGTCTCCAGCGACTCGTACACCTGGGCCCAGTGCTCGTGGTACAGTCCGGTGTAGCCGGTGCCGGTCGCCACCGTCCGGTCGAACCCGGTGCCTTCTGTGGTGGTGTGGTGCGACTGGTTCTGGGTGGAGCGCGGGTCGGGGTCGAAGTGGGAGCCGGTGGGGAAGGTCAGGTAGCCCATGCCCAGGGGTGAGGTGTAGTCCTCGTAGGTGCGCCAGGACTGCAGCAGCATCTCGGTCAGCACCCCTACCAGGTGCCGGTCGGTACCGAAGGTCATCTGTACCCACTCGGTGGCGATCTCCTCGGCCGGCAGGTCCGGGTTCCAGGCGAGCCGGGCGAAGCCGTGGGTGTTCGCCGCACCGAGCTGGTAGCCGGTCCAGTCCCGGTCCGATCCGAAGTTCAGCACACCGACCAGACCCACATCGCGCTGCCCGTAGGCCTGTCCGGAGACGATCTGTGCCACCGTCGGACCGCTGCCGCCGGTGGTATCGAAGGCGAGCACCTCCTTCCACTGCGGCACCAGGTAGCACAGGTGTACCTCGTGCCCTGTGTACTCCTGGGTGATCTGCAGCTCCACGGCCTGCTTGGTGTGCGGCATCGCGCCGAACAGCGGGTGCACCGGCTCGCGCACCTGGAAGTCGATCGGCCCGTTCTTGGTCTGCACCACCACGTTGTCCGCGAACTTTCCGTCCAGCGGCTGGAACACCCGGTACTGGTACTCCGACCAGTCGTCGAAACCGCCGTGCACGAACGAGCGCCAGAAGATCACCCCGCCGTGCGGGGCTACGGCATCGGCGAGCATGTTGGCGCCCTCGGCGTGCGTGCGGCCGTAGTTCAACGGTCCGGGCTGACCTTCGGAGTTGGCCTTCACCAGGAAACCGCCGAATCCCGGGACCAGGTCGTAGATCTCCGCAGCCTTGTCCCGCCACCAGGCCTGCACCCGGTCGTCGAACGGGTCGGCCGTGGTGATGGGGTCGGGGTCATCGGCGGTCAGCTGTATCGGCGCCGCGTAGTTGGCTGACAGGTAGAAGGTGATGCCCCACGCGCCCAGCACGCCGGCGAGCGCGGCCAGACCGGGCAGGCGCGCGCTGGAGAGGAAGTCGGAGTTGGCGTTGACACTGTTCACCACGGACGCGTTGATACCGACGGAGGCCAGAGTGCGGGCATAGTCGGTGTACCGCTCCCGGAGCTCGGGCAGATCGTCCCAGTGGAAGATCGACAGGCCGGCGTAGCCGCGCTCCACGTTCCGGTCCAGATCTGCCCAGTGGTCTACCATCCGGGTGCTGTTGGTCGGTACCTCGCGGATGTCCACCCGCTGCAGCGATCGAGATCGG
>JAJYSQ010000293.1 GCA_021793495.1 Actinomycetes bacterium | reverse complement strand
CCGATCGTCGGCGGGCTTGCGCGCCGCCTGGGGTACCGGGCTGCTGCTGGCGGTGCTCACCGCCTTCGTCCCGCTGGCGTGGGTTCTTGCCGCCGTGCTGGCCACGGTGGCGGCGGTCACCGTGCTGCGCGGCTGGCGGTCACTGCGGCTGCTGGTCGTCCTCGCGGTCCCGCCGGCCGTGCTGCTGCCCTGGACGGTCGAGCTCATCCGATCCCCGCGCCTGCTGCTGCTCGAGGCCGGTCTGCCGGGTCCCGGGCTGTCGGATCCGCACCTGAGCCCGGTGGCCGTGCTCCTGGCCCACCCGGGTGGGCCAGGGACGACCTCGGTGTACGTCACCGTCGGTCTGCTCGCCGGCGGGCTGGCGGCGCTGCTGCGCCCCGACCGTCGCCGCGCGGTCGGGGCTGCCTGGGCCGTCGTCGGTGTCGGCCTGGTCGCCGGGCTGGTGCAGACGCGGCTGGCCTTCCCGGCACCGGGGACCAGCACCTCGATGGTGGCGTGGCCCGGGCTGCCCACGGCGATGGTGGCTGGAGGGCTGGTGGCCGCCTGCGTGCTTGCCGCCCAGCAGGCCGGCGGTCGGCTGGGCCGTCGGTCCTTCGGGTGGCGCCAGCCGCTGGTCGTGCTGGTCGTGCTGGCCGCCGTGGCCGCTCCGGTCGCCACCGGTGCCTGGTGGGTGGCCCGCGGTGCCGGTGGGCCGTTGACCGTACGCACCCCGGGGGTCGTGCCGGCCAACGTGGTCCTGAGCGCCGAGGGACCCCTGCAGACCCGCACCCTGATGCTGTCGGGATCGACCCGGGGTGCCCTGGACTACCAGCTGGTCCGTGGGGCCGGGCCACGGCTGGGCGATGGTGACGTGGTCGTTGCCGGGCCGGGGATGACGCTGTTGGACGCCGCGGTCGCCGGGCTGGCATCGGGCCGGGGGCGCGGCACCGTGGGACAGCTGGCCTCCGCGGGCGTGGGGTACGTGGCCGTCCTGTCCCCGGTGGACCCGGCCCTGGCCAGCGTGCTGGACGCGACCCCCGGGTTGGACCAGGTGGCCAGCCCCGCGGGGGGCCGGCTCTGGGCGTTGGCCGATCCTGGCTCCCGTGCCTCGATCCGTACGGCGGCGTCGTACACCCCGGTCCCGGCCGGCGTCTCCGGAGTCCGGACCACCGTGCCGGGCGGACCGAGCGGCCGGCTGCTGGTGCTCGCCGAGTCCCGGGCCCACGGCTGGCAGGCCACGTTGGACGGCGTCCCGCTGGCCCCCACCACGGTGGGCGGCTGGGCGCAGGCCTTCCGGCTGCCGGCCACCGGGGGGACGCTCGACGTGCGGTTCGTCGACCCGGGGCGCCGGTGGTCCCTGGTGGCCCAGCTGGCGCTGCTGCTGGTGGTCGTGACGCTCGCCCTGCCGGCGGCCCGGCGACCCGGCGCGCAGACCGAGGACCCCGACCTGCCCCCGGCGCGCCCGGTCCCGGTCGCAGCCCGGAGCCTGGTGTGACGGGTCCCGGCCGGCGGGAGCCAGGATCCCGGAGCACGCGACCCCGGCCGTCGACCCCCGGCCCCGAGCTGGCGTGGTGGCGTCGGCCGTCCGCGACGTTCGGGTCGGTCGTGGTCCTGATCGCCGCCGTGGTCCTGCTCACCACGGCGGTGGCGGCGCCGTTGCCGGCGAGCCCGGCCGCCCTGGCTGTCCGTGCGGTTCCCGTCCAGGACGCGACGCTGGTCTGTCCCGCGCCCGGCGGACGGGGTGGGTCGACCACGACGGACGTCTCGGCGCTGTCCGCGTCCGGAGTCAGCGGAGCGGGGTCGTTGACCATCGCCGGGCTCGCTGCACCCACCCACCCGCTCGTCCGTTCGACCGGGGCGGTGCGTGCGGCCGGAGTCGAACGGATCGTGCCCTCGGGGCCGTTGGTCGTCGACGGGCAGGGCGCGGACGCCCCCGGCCTGGCGGCGGCTCAGGTGACCGCGACCCCGGCCGGTTCCGGACGAGGAGTGGCCGGGACGGCCTGCGTGGCCCCCGGGGTGGGCTTCTGGTTCGTCGGCTCCGGATCGTCGGTCGGGCAGCGGTCCCGGTTGTACCTGACGAACCCGTCGACGGCCGCGGCCCAGGTGGACGTGACGCTGTACGGGGCCAAGGGACCGATCTCGACTCCGTCCACGCAGAGCCTGGTGGTGGGCCCGCGCACCCAGCGTGTGCTCGCCCTGGACGCGCTCGCCCCGGGGGTCGGCCGGCTGGCCGTGCACGTGGTGGTGAGTGTCGGCACGATCGCCGCGGCGCTGTACGACACCCAGGTGGCGGGGCTGGTGCCGCGCGGGATCGACTGGGTACCGGCCGCGGTCTCCCCGGGGCGCACGGTCGTGGTCCCCGGCGTGCCCGGCGGTGGCGACGGGCCGCGGCTGCTGCAGATCCTGGTGCCCGGCGCGGTGTCCGCCGACGTGCACGTGTGGTTGGTCAGCGCCTCGTCCACGGTCACCCCGCTCGGGTTGCAGTCCCTCGTCGTCCCCGCCGGCAGCCTCGGCCAGGTCGACCTGGCCCGGTTCACCCACGGGGCCAACGTCTCGGTGCTGCTGACCTCCAGCGTGCCCGTCACCGCGGGCGTGCTGTCGCGACGGGCCAGCCAGACCAGCGCAGACACGGAGATCGCGTACTCGGCTGCCGTCGCACCGCTGTCGGGCCCGACCCCGGTGCCCGGGATCGCCGACTCGTCGACCACCCGTACCGAGCTGCTGCTCGGCGCGACGGGAGCAGGCGCCCGGGTCCGGGTGACCCCGGTGGCGCCGGCGGGAACCCGAGGGCTGTCGCTGGCCCCGGTCGTGGTGAGCGTGCCGAGCCGGACCACGGTCACCGTGGAGATCGACCGGTTCGTCACCGGTGCCCGAACCGGGGGGTGGACCGCCCCCGGGTTCGGGTTGGTGGTCACCCCGCTACCCGGATCCGGCCCGGTGTACGCCACCCGGCAGGTGACGATGACGAACGCGGCCGGTCCGATGGTCACCGTGGTCCCGCTGGTCACGCCGGTGACCACGGTCAGCGAGCCGCAGGTGCGGCGGGTGCTCGACTCGGGGCCTGGTCTGCACGACTAGCGACCCGGCGCCCGGTCCGGGGCTCACCCCTCGTGCGGAGGGTCGTCCGGATCCCCGTACTCGGGGTCGACCTCGTCCGGGGGCAGGCCGAGCAGCTCGGCGACCTGCTCGACGACCACCTCGGCGATCAGCTCGGCCAGCTCGTGCCGTCCCACCACCCGGGCCTCGATGGGCCGGCGGTAGACGACCACCCGCGCCGGGGCATCGGGCCTGGAGCGTTCGGTACGGCCCAGGCGCACCGAGCTGTCCCCGCCGCGGGGCGCCGGGTCCGCGACAGGAACGTCCTCGACGGCGAACTCGACGTCGCGCAGCGGCTCGTCCCACCGGTCGGCAAGCCGGTCGACCGCTTCGAGCACCAGCTCGTCGAACCGGTCGGCGCGGCTTCGCGCGAGCGGCACGCCGCTGGGGGCCAGCGGGCCGCGCAGCCCGCGCCCGTGGCGGTCCCGCGCCCGCAACGGGCCTGTTCGACGGGCCGGTGACCCGGAGGTGCTCACTGGATCACCCTACGAGCCACCGGCAGCGACCGGGAGCGCCGAGGTCGATCAGCCGTCCGGTGGGCCGAGTCGTACCTGGACCACGGCCCCGCCATCGGTGGAGATCGG
>JAJYSQ010000292.1 GCA_021793495.1 Actinomycetes bacterium | reverse complement strand
AGGAACTCCAGTCCCAGGCCCTTGCCCTGGCTGGCCCCCGGGATCAACCCTGGGACGTCCGCGACGGTGTACGTGGTCTCGCCGGACCGTACGACCCCCAGGTGCGGGACGAGCGTGGTGAACGGGTAGTCGGCGACCTTCGGCCGAGCCGCCGAGATCGCCGAGATCAGGCTGGACTTCCCCGCGCTGGGGAAGCCGACCAGGGCGACGTCCGCGACAGACTTCAGCTCCAGGACCACGTCCACCGACTCTCCGGGCTCGCCGAGGAGGGCGAAGCCGGGGGCCTTGCGCCGCGCGGAGGCCAAGGCAGCGTTTCCCAGGCCCCCGTGGCCGCCGTGCGCGACCACGTGGGACGCTCCCGGGCCAACCAGGTCCGCCAGCACCTGCCCGTCCAGGGTGGTCACCACGGTGCCGTCCGGTACGGCCAGCACGAGGTCGTCCCCGGAAGCACCGGTCCGGTGCCCGCCCTCGCCCGGTCGTCCCGAGGGAGCCCGACGGTGCGGGCCATGGTGGTAGTCGAGCAGTGAGGTGACGTTCGGATCGACCACGACCACCACGTCCCCGCCATGGCCGCCGTTCGCCCCGTCTGGCCCGCCCAGCGGCTTGAACTTCTCCCGGTGGATCGACGCGCACCCGTGGCCGCCCGATCCCGCGGCGACGTGCAGCACGACGCGGTCGACAAACGTGGTCATCGGGCGTGCCTCCTCTCGCACCGGAACCCGACGGGTCGCCGAGGTCTCGGTCCTGGTCCGGGCCGAAACTGCCGACGGGGCGGACCGGAGATCCGGCCCGCCCCGCACACGCTCGACGCCTGGTGAGCTACGGCAGGCCGACGGGGGTCACGGTGATGACACGCCGACCTCGGTGCTGGCCGAACTGCACGGCGCCGGCCGCCAGCGCGAACAGGGTGTCGTCACGGCCACGTCCCACGTTCTCCCCCGGGTGGAAGTGAGTCCCTCGCTGCCGGACCAGGATCTCCCCTGCGGCGACGACCTGTCCGCCGAACCGCTTGACCCCCAGCCGCTGCGCATTCGAGTCGCGGCCGTTGCGGCTGGCGGAGGCACCCTTCTTGTGAGCCATCGCTGAGCTGCTCCTTCGTCCTGCTCGTCCTGGTAGGGGTGCTGACCGGCGCGCAACCCGCGCCTCGGGTCAGCGGCCGGTCTCGATCGCGGTGATCCGGATCTGGGTCAACGCCGCGCGGTGGCCCTGGCGCCGACGGTAGCCGGTCTTGTTGTGGAACCGAAGGATGTCAATCTTCGGACCCTTGGTGGCGCCGACCACCTCGGCCGTCACCCGGACCCGCTTCAGGTCGGCCGCGACGCTGGTCACCGCCTCGCCATCGACCAGCAGCAGGGGGGCGAGATCCAGGCTGGCACCCGGCTGCGCATTCACCCGGTCAACGGTCAGCACGTCGCCGACGCTCACCTTCTCCTGACGGCCACCGGCCCGGACGATCGCGTACACCGCACAACTCGCTTTCTCGTTGCCTTGCCCGGACCTTGCTGTGCCCACCCGCCGAGACGCCACACACCGATACCCCGTACGGACAACCCGGGGGGCGGACCACCGGCGACGGTACGACCGAACGGTCAGCCTACGGAGCCGTGCGCGTGCCGGTCAAACCGCCGGGCTCGTCCCTGGAGCACCGGGTGTCGACCCGCGCGGTCACACCGCGACCGTCGCCGTGGCAGCCGGATCCCCGGCAGCCCCCGACAGAGCGCCGGCGACGTCGGGGGCCTGCTCGGCCTCCGCGCCCGCGGCAGGCCGGCGGCGACGAGCACGCGGCGGCACCGCCTCGACAGGAGTCGGTGGATCATGACGTGCCCGCAAGGCCCGTGGAGGTTCGTCGCCCTCGAGGTCGACCACGTACCCCAGCCCGTGGCAGCTGTCGCAGGTGTGCGAGAACACCTCGAACAGGCCCTGCCCCACACGCTTGCGGGTCATCTGTACCAGTCCGAGCGAGGTGACCTCCGCCACCTGGTGCTTGGTCCGGTCACGGCCGAGGCACTCGACCAGACGGCGCATCACCAGATCCCGGTTGGACTCCAAGACCATGTCGATGAAGTCGATGACGATGATCCCCCCGAGGTCGCGCAGCCGCAGCTGGCGGACGATCTCCTCGGCCGCTTCCAGGTTGTTCCTGGTCACCGTCTCCTCGAGATTGCCGCCCTTGCCGGTGAACTTGCCGGTGTTGACGTCCACCACGATCATCGCCTCGGTGCGATCGATGACCAGGTAGCCGCCGCTGGGCAGCCAGACCTTGCGGTCCAACGCCTTGCCCAGCTGCTCGTCGACGCGCAGCGCGGCGAAGACGTCGTCCTGCCCCTCCCACCGGGACACTCGTCCCAGCAGCTCGGGTGCAACATGGCCCACGTACCCCTGCACGGTCTCCCAGGCGTCCTGGCCGGAGACGATGAGCGAGGAACAGTCGTCGTTGAACAGGTCCCTGACCACCTTGACGGTCAGGTCGGGCTCGCCGTACAGCAGCGCGGGAGCACTCGTGGACGACGCGGTGGCCTTGCGCTGGATGTCCTCCCACTGCGCGGTCAGCCGGGCCACGTCCCGGGTCAGCTCTTCCTCCCTGGCGCCTTCTGCTGCGGTCCGCACGATCACCCCAGCGCCCTCCGGCACCACGCGCTTGAGGATGGACTTCAGCCGGGTCCGCTCGACGTCCGGCAGCTTGCGGCTCACCCCCGACATCCCGCCGTCCGGCACGTACACCAGGTACCGGCCGGGCAGGCTGATCTGGCTGGTCAGCCGGGAGCCCTTCGCCCCGACCGGATCCTTGGTGACCTGCACCGCCAGGGTGTCGCCGGACTTCAAGGCCAGCTCGATCCGACGCGGCTGGCCATCGAGTCCCGCCGCGTCCCAGTTGACCTCGCCGGCGTACAGCACCGCGTTGCGGCCCTTGCCGATGTCGATGAAGGCCGCCTCCATCGACGGCAGCACGTTCTGCACCCGGCCGAGGTAGACGTTGCCGATGAAGGACTCCGCTGCGGATCGGGTCACGTAGTGCTCGACCAGGATGGAGTCCTCGAGCACCGCGATCTGGGTCCGCTCGCCTCGCTGGCGGATGACCATCACCCGCTCGACCGCCTCACGGCGAGCCAGGAACTCCGACTCGGTCAGGATCGCCGGTCGGCGTCGCCCAGCGTCCCGGCCCTCCTTGCGTCGCTGCCGCTTGGCCTCCAGACGGGTGGATCCGGAGACCGAGCTCACCTCGTCCGCCCGGGACCCACGAGCCGCACGCGTCCGGCTCACCGGGTGCGTCGCTTCCTCGACGACCTGGTCGGGCTCCCCCGTGCCTCCGCGTCGGCGCCGCCGCCGACGACGCCGGCTGCCGGTCCCCGCTTCCCCGGCCTCGGCCGACTCCTGGTCACCGTCGGCGGTGGTGCCGGCCTCCTCACGATCGACGGTCCCGCTCGACTCGGCAGCGGTCGGTGAGGTGTCTGCAGCCTCGTCGCTGCCGGCACCCCGGTCGACCCCATCCTCGTCGAGGATGACCTCGTCCTCCGTGTGCCGACGACGGCCCCGACCACCGCGGCGACGCCGTCGACGGTTCGCGCCGGGCTCGATCTCCTCCTCGGCGCCGGTCGCACCGGCGTCGCCCGACGCAACGGGCTGGTGACTCTCCTCAGCGGCAACCGTGTCGACGTCCTCC
>JAJYSQ010000291.1 GCA_021793495.1 Actinomycetes bacterium | reverse complement strand
CCCGGCGGATGCGGTCGCGGACTTCGCCGGGTATGGGCCGGTGCCGGACGTCGCTGCGCACGGTGCGGTCCCCTCCGCGGATCGTGAGCCGGGCAGTGCGCCGACCCGGCTGCCGCTGTCGCTGAGCGTCGGAGCCTGGCTGCTCGCCCGGGCCGGCGCGACCGTCCCCGCCCGGTTCGTCGGCTGGGACGCTGCTACCCCGTCCGCCGCGGCACACCGGTGGGGCCGGGATCTCGCCGGTGGGACCGCGGATCGCCCGGTGGGGCTGTTGGTGCTGGCCGACGGCTTCGCCGACCCGTCACGGCGGGTTGCCGGGCGCACGGTCGAGCTGGCCGACGGACTGCTCGCCGACGCCCGACGTGGGGTCAGCCAGGGGGCGCCGGACGTCCTGCGGGGCCTGGACGCCGAGCTGGCCCGGGCGTGCGGGGTGACCGCCCGCCCCGTGTGGCAGGTGTTGGCCGGGGCGTTCACCGCGCCGCTGGCCCGGGTGTGGTTCGACCAGGCTCCCTACGGGATCGGGTACCTGGTCGCGACCTGGGAGCCGGGTTCCCCGGAGGGGACCGGCTCGTGACCGGTGCTCGGGGGGGGGTCGTCGCGGTCGTGGGGCCGACCGCGGCCGGCAAGTCTGCCCTGGCGGTACGCCTGGCCGAGGAGCTGGACGGCGAGGTGGTCAACGCCGACTCGATGTCGCTGTACCGGGGCATGGACATCGGCACGGCCAAGCCGAGCGCCGACCAGCGTCGCGGGGTTGCCCACCACCTGCTCGACGTGTGGGACGTGCGAGGCACCGCCAGCGTCGTCGGGTACCAGCAGCTGGCCCGTACCGCCATCGACCAGGTCCGGGCCCGCGGGCGGACCCCGGTGGTGGTCGGTGGGTCCGGGCTGTACGTCCGGGCCGCCCTGGACGTGATCGAGTTCCCGGGCACCGATCCGACGGTGCGCGCCGGGCTGCTGGCCGAGCTGGCCGAGGACGGTCCGGGTCCGCTGCACGCCCGGCTGAGCCGGCTGGACCCGGCTGCCGCCGGTACGATCCGGCCCAGCGACACCCGGCGTGTCGTGCGAGCCCTGGAGGTGGTGGCGCTGACCGGCCGGTTCCGCGCCCGCATGCCCGACCGGGAGTACGCCGACCCGGGCACGGTGACCCTGGGAGTGCGGGTGCCGCGGGCCGAGCTGGACGTGCGGATCGAGGTCCGGACGGCGGCGATGTGGCGTTGCGGGCTGGTCGAGGAGGTTCGCGGACTGGTCGAGCTCGGCCTGCGCGAGGGACGGACCGCGTCGCGCGCACTGGGGTACGCGCAGGTTCTGGGCCTGCTGGCTGGGCAGTACGACGAGGACCAGGCCCGATCGGCGACGATCCGGGCCACCCGACGGTTCGTGCGACGACAGCAGACCTGGTTCCGTGCCGACCCGCGGGTCCGATGGTTGGACGCCGGCGACGGTGCCGACGAGTCCCGGCTGACCGGCACGGCCGTGCAGGAGGTTCTCCGTTGCTGGCAGCGCGACGACCCTGGGGAGCCGTCCGGTGCCGCCGGTGTCTCTACGATCGACGCATGACTGACACCCCGCGACCAGCTGGGCTCGCGTCCGAGGACGGGCCCGGCGTGCCCTTCGCCAAGGGTCACGGCACCGGCAACGACTTCGTCGTCCTGCCAGACCCGCAGGGCCGGCTGGATCTGGGTCCCGACCAGGTCCGAGCCCTGTGCGACCGGCGTACCGGGGTGGGTGCCGACGGGGTCCTGCGGGTGGTTCGGACCACCGCCGTGCCGGGGTGGGAGGGCGAGCCGGTCGAGGCCTGGTCTGCCGGGCCTGCGGAGTGGTTCATGGACTACCGCAACAGCGACGGGTCGGTTGCCGAGATGTGCGGCAACGGGATCCGGGTGTTCGCCCGGTACCTGCTGATGGCGGGTCTCGTCGACCGGGGGGCGACCACCGCAGCCGAGGGGCTGGCGATCGGCACCCGGGCTGGCGTGCGTCGGGTGCGCGCGCTCGACGACGGGTGGTGGGAGGTGGCGATGGGGCCGGCGCGGACCCGACCCGGGGCTCGCACGGTGACCGTAGGTGGGCGTGCATACCCGGGCACGGCTGTCACGGTGGGCAACCCGCACGTGGTCGTGCAGGTCGCTGACCTCGCGCACGTCGGCGACCTGCACCAGGCCCCGGTGGTCTCCCCGTCGGAGGCTGACCCCGACGGGGTCAACGTCGAGTTCGTGACCCGGCGCGGGCCGTACGGTCTGGCGCTGCGGGTCTACGAGCGCGGCGTAGGCGAGACGCGCTCCTGCGGCACCGGGGCGTGTGCCGCGGTCGCCGCGATGGTGCACCAGACCGGCTCGGGCGCCCCGGGCCCAGACCTGTCGGGCCCAGACCTGTCCGGCCCAGACCTGTCCGGGGTGACGCCGGAGTGGACGGTCCGGGTCCCCGGTGGGACGTTGCGCGTGCGGGTCGACGGCACCGACCAAGCAGTGCTCGCCGGACCGGCGGTGCTGGTCGCTACCGGACGCCTGGACCCTGGCTGGTGGGCAGCGGCCACGGCAGCGGGACGGGACCGGTCCGAGGTCGGGCCGTCGGGGAGGATCGGACGATGAGCCACGTCCTGCCCGAGCAGGCATCGCCCCGGCCGGGTGGGGTCACCCCCGCCGCGACCGACCTGCACGGACTGGTCTCGCGGATCGGCGGAGCCTTCATGACCTCCCCGTACGCCCGTGCCATCGCCGAGCGGCTGGGGCTGGATGGTTGGTCGACGTACCTGGTGGGCCGTGGTGGGGTGCTCGGCGACGTGGATGCCGACGTGGTGAGCGCGGCCATGGCCTTCTTCCCCACCGAGTTCGTCCGCCGGCACTGGGAGACGGCCCGGTCGGTGGTCTCGCCCGCCGCGGGTGCGGTGGCGTACCGGGACGCGGTGGCCGGCTGGGGTCGCGAGCATCTCGATGGGCTCGAGGAGGCTGCCCGGCTTGCCGAGCTGCTCGCTCGGGTGGCCGAGGCGGCCAGCCCGGTCGGCGCGAGCCTGTTCGCCGGGTGGCGGGCACAGCTGCCGCCGGAGGATCCACCGGCACGGGCCGCACACCTGGCGCACGCGCTGCGCGAGCACCGCGGGGGGATGCACGTGGTCGCGGTGCTCGCCGCCGGCATGAGCCCGCTGGCCGCGATCCTGTCCGGGCCCCGCGGGGAGCCCAACGCCCGGTTCTTCGGGTGGCCTGGTCCCTACCCACCGGTGACCGAGGCCGATCGCCGGACCCGGGCCGAGATCGAGCTGCTGACCGACCGGCTGGTCGCCCCGGCCTGGTCGGTGCTGGACGCGACCGAGCAGGCCGAGGTGGCCCGGCTGCTCGCCACGGTCACCGCCCGGCCCGATGCCCCGCCGGTACGTCGGGCCACCGGCGAGGCCCCGCTCGACACGGATGCGTGACCGGTGCGATCCGTGCGACCCTGGAGGGGATGACCAGACCCGTGCGCACCCGCCGACGTACCTCCCTCCTGCCTGACACGGGAACGCCGAGCGATGCTGCCCTCGGACCCGATCCCGCTCCTGCGCCCGACCCGGTGCCGGTCCTCGCCCCCGGTGACGGGGAGCAGCGGGACCTGGCCGACCGCCAGTCGTTGCGCCGGGTGCCGGGCCTGTCCACCGAGCTGGTCGACGTCACCGAGGTGGAGTACCGCCGGCTCCGGCTGGAACGCGTCGAGATCGG
>JAJYSQ010000290.1 GCA_021793495.1 Actinomycetes bacterium | reverse complement strand
GTCGATGAACCCGGGGTCCTGGTGGGAGAAGCCGTTGTGGTCCTGGCGCCACACGTGGGAGGTGAGCAGGTAGTTCAGCGAGGCGATGGACCGGCGCCACGACAGCTCACGGGTCACCTCCAGCCATTTGGCGTGCTGGTTGACCATCGAGTCGACGATGTGCACGAACGCCTCGTAGCACGAGAACAGCCCGTGCCGGCCGGTGAGCAGGTACCCCTCCAGCCACCCCTGGCACGTGTGCTCGGAGAGCATCTCCATGACCCGGCCGTCGCGGGCCAGCCCCTCGTCGTACGGCAGCAGGTCGGCCATCCACTGCCGGTCGGTCACCTCGAGGACCGCCTGCAGCCGGTTGGAGTTGTGCTCGTCCGGGGAGAACAGCCGGAAGTTGCGCGACGTCTGGTTGAGCCGGGTCACGTCGCGAAGGAACTCCCCGAGCACCCGGGTGGACTCGACCGCGCCGGTCCCCGGCCGCTCCACCGGCACGGCGTAGTCACGGAAGTCCGGCATGCGCAGGGCTCGCAGCAGCTCGCCCCCGTTGGCGTGCGGGTTCGCGCTCATCCGCCGGGTGCCGTGGGGAGCCAGCGCACGGATCCTCTCGATCGGCGCCCCGTCGGTGTCGAACAGCTCCTCGGGGCGGTAGGAGCGCATCCACTCCTCCAGCTGGCGCAGGTGTGCCGGGTTGGACCGGGGATCGGAGATCGGCACCTGGTGGGCCCGCCAGAACCCCTCGGCACGCAGCCCGTCGACCTCCTTCGGACCGGTCCACCCCTTCGGGGTGCGCAGCACGATCATCGGCCACCGCGGGCGGACCGGCTCGGCGGTGCGGCTGCGGGCCCCGGCCCAGATCGCGGCGATCTGGTCGGCGCACGCGTCCATCGTCGAGGCCAGGCTCTGGTGCACGGTCGCCGGGTCGTCCCCGGCGACGACGTAGGGGTCCCACCCGTACCCGACCATCAGCGCGAGCAGCTCGTCCTCGCTGATCCGGGCGAGCACCGTGGGGTTGGCGATCTTGTAGCCGTTCAGGTGCAGGATGGGCAGCACCGCCCCGTCGGTGGCGGGGTTGAGGAACTTCGTGGCATGCCAGCTGGTCGCCAACGGGCCGGTCTCGGCCTCCCCGTCGCCCACCACGGTGGCGACCACGAGGTGGGGGTTGTCGAAGGCGGCCCCGAAGGCGTGGGACAACGAGTACCCGAGCTCCCCGCCCTCGTTGATCGAGCCGGGAGTCTGGGGCGCGACATGGCTGGGGATCCCGCCCGGGAAGGAGAACTGGGTGAACAGCCGACGCATGCCCTCGGTGTCCTGGGCGATGTCGGGGTACACCTCGCTGTAGGTGCCGTCCAGCCAGGTGGAGGCGACGATCCCCGGGCCTCCGTGGCCCGGGCCGATCACGGCGATCATGTCCAGGTCTCGGGCCGAGATCAGCCGGTTGAGGTGGGCATAGATCAAGTTCAGCCCCGGCGTGGTCCCCCAGTGCCCGAGCAGCCGTGGCTTGACATGCTCCGGGCGCAGCGGCTCGCGCAGCAGCGGGTTGTCCATCAGGTAGATCTGGCCGACCGACAGGTAGTTGGCCGCCCGCCACCACGTGTCGATGTCGGACAGCTCGACCGGGGACAGGGGGGCGGCGTCCGGCGGGACCCGCCAGCCGACGTTGGCCCCCCCAGCGTCGGCCGTGGGACACTCGTGGCCTGATGTCCGCGCCCCTGCCCCTGGCACCCCCTCCCGCGCCGCCGGCCCGTACCTCGCCGGCCCGTCCGCGGCCGCCCCGCCACCTGGCCGACCTGACCCTGTCCGAGAGGCGAGAGCTGGTCCGCACGCTCGGCGAACCGGGCTTTCGGGCCGACCAGCTCTCCCGGCACTACTTCACGCATCTGGCCGACCGGTCCACGTCGATGACCGACCTGCCGGCAGACCGCCGGCCGGCCCTGGTCGATGCGCTGCTGCCCGGACTGCTGGAGCCTGTCGCCACCCAGCGTGCCGACGCCGGTCGGACGGTGAAGACCGCGTGGCGGCTGGTCGATGGCGCGTTGGTGGAGAGCGTGCTGATGCGGTACCCGGACCGGGTGACGATGTGCGTGTCCAGCCAGGCCGGGTGCGGCATGGGGTGCCCGTTCTGCGCCACCGGTCACGGTGGGCTGACCCGTAACCTGTCCACCGCCGAGATCGTCGAGCAGGTGCTGGCCGGAGCCCGTGCGCTGCGCCGAGGGCAGGTCGCGGGCGGGCCGGGCCGGGTGAGCAACGTGGTGTTCATGGGCATGGGCGAGCCACTGGCGAACTACCGGGCCGTGCGCGACGCCCTGCACCGGCTGGTCGACGACCCGCCGCACGGGTTGGGGCTGTCGGCGCGCGCGGTGACCGTCTCCACGGTCGGGCTGGTCCCACGCATCCTCGACCTGGCCGCCGAGGGGCTCCCGGTCACCCTGGCGGTCTCGCTGCACGCCCCGGACGACGAGCTGCGCAACACCCTGGTCCCGATCAACACCCGGTGGCCGGTGATCGAGGTGCTGGACGCCGCCAGCCAGTATGCCGACCGGTCCGGGCGCCGATTCTCCGTGGAGTACGTGCTGATCCGCGGCGTCAACGACCAGGCGTGGAGAGCCGACGCGCTGGCCGACCTGCTGGTCGGTCGGCTGGCTCATGTCAACCTGATCCCGCTCAACCCGACGCCCGGTTCGGCGTGGACCGCGTCCCGCCGCGCCGACCAGGTGGAGTTCGTCCGCCGGCTGGCCGGCCGAGGGGTGCCGGTCACGGTGCGCGACACGCGGGGGCGGGAGATCGACGGGGCCTGCGGTCAGCTCGCCGCCGCTGGTCGGGCGCCGCAGGCGTGACCGACACGGGTACGGCGGCACCCTCGGCCGGCGCGCCGGGCGCGCTGGACGGGGTGCTGGTGGCGGACTTCTCCCGGGTGCTGGCCGGGCCGTACGCCACGATGCTGCTGGCCGACCTCGGGGCCGACGTGGTGAAGGTCGAGCGCTCCGGCGGGGACGACACCCGGTCCTGGGGGCCGCCGTTCACCGGGTCGCCCCCGGTGGCGCAGGCGACGTACTTCGCGGCGGTGAACCGCAACAAGCGCTCGGTGACCCTGGACCTGGCAGCCGGGTCGGGCAGGGCCGCCGCCCTCGCCCTGGCGGTGCGGGCTGACGTGGTGGTGGAGAACTTCCGCGCCGGCACGATGGACCGCCTTGGCCTGGGGTACCGGCGCGTGGCCGAGGCGAATCCCGGGGTGGTGTACGCGAGCATCACCGGGTTCGGCACGGGGGCCGGCGCCGACCTGCCCGGGTACGACCTGCTCGTCCAGGCCCAGGGCGGGCTGATGAGCCTGACCGGTGCTCCGGCGGAGCCACCCACGAAGGTAGGGGTCGCGCTGGTCGACGTGGTCACCGGGCTGCATGCCGCGGTGGGGATCCTCGCGGCACTGCGGCACCGGGATCGGACCGGGGTGGGCCAGCAGGTGCAGGTCAACCTGCTCAGCTCGTTGCTGTCGGGGCTGGTCAACCAGGCGCAGGCGTACGTCGGAGCCGGCGTGGTACCCACTCGCCTGGGCAACCGCCACCCCAGCATCTGCCCGTACGAGCCGTTGGCCGCCGCCGACGGACCGCTGGTGGTCGCCGTGGGCAATGACCGGCAGTTCGCCGCCCTGGTGGACGCGCTGGGCACCCCCGGGCTGGCCGCCGATCCGCGGTTCGCCAGATCGG
>JAJYSQ010000289.1 GCA_021793495.1 Actinomycetes bacterium | reverse complement strand
CGGCGGGGCACGGCGCCCGGCAGGAGGGAGTCGGATCACCGTGGACAGTCCGACCGTGAGGGCGCCCCTCGCGCACTCGGTGCACCTGCGCCTGACGATGGTCGACCCCGACGCCGGCGGGCAGGTTGACCTCGCCGTGCACGCCGGCCCCGGCTCGACTCTCGGGGACGTCGAGGCCGATCTGCTGCGGGCGGTCGACCGGGCGGGGTCACGCGTGTGCCATGACGGCCATGGGATCGATCCGGCGACCCCCCTCGGACAGCCTCCGCTCGTCTCCGGCGTGGTGCTCTGTGCCGGGGCAGCCAGCACCCCCGGTCCCGGTCGGGTCGAGCTGCCTGCGTGCCGTGGGTGGGCAGGCCCCGGGTGGGTGCTGCGTGCGGTCGGGGGACCGTACGCAGGGTCCAGCTGGCGACTGCGTCCCGGACGTCACGAGATCGGCCGCAGCGTCACCACGATCATCCGGCTGGATGATCCCTCGGCGAGCAGGGTCCACGCGGTGGTCGAGGTGGCTCTCGATGCGAGCCATGACCACATCACCATCCAGGACCTCGGATCGAGTCACGGGACCTTCGTGGACGCCCAACGCCTTCGCGCCGGTGCGGTGCCACTGGCCCCAGGGAGCATCGTGAGGGTCGGCGACAGTCTGCTGAGACTGGAGATCGCCGACCCGGTGCCGCTGGCGTGGTCGGCACCAGGGGATGGCACGGTGCTGGTCAACCTGGCGCCACAGGTGGGCTCGGGGCCCCGGGCAGCGGAGTACTCCTGCCCCGATCCTCCTGAGCACCACGCCACCAGGCATCCGCCCGGGGGGATGCTGATGGTCCCGATGGTTGCCGGGATGGCCAGCTACTGGGCGTTCGGCCGCCAGCCGGCCTACTTGCTGGTGGCCCTGGCCGGTCCGATCCTGGCTGGCCTGGCATGGCTAGCCACCGCGGTACACCATCGTCGTCTGGACCGCCGTGCCCGAGCGCGGCATCACGATGAAACTAGACGGACGTACCAGTTGGTGCAGGCAGCGCTGCACGACGAAGCAGAGAGCAGACGTGCGACGGATCCAGATCCCGCCACCGTGCTGGCCCACGCAACCTTGCCAGGCCCAGGGCTGTGGTATCGGAACGAGTCGGAGGACGTACGGCTGCGCGTGGGGCTGGCCCGGCTGCCCGCCGTGACCACCCTGAGGCCGGCGAGAGGACGGGACTCGCCTGCCGTCGAGCTGTTCGTCGATGACGTCCCGGTCAGTGTCAGCCTCGAAGACATCGCAGTCCTGGGCATCACCGGGCCGACTCCTGAGCTGATGCGCCTCGCCCGGTGGGTCGTCGGCCAGGTCGCCGGGCTCTACCGACCCACCGGTGTCGAGCTGCAGGTGATGGTCGCCGACGAGTTTGCCCAGGACTGGGCGTGGACGGCGTGGCTGCCGCACCTGGCCGGTCCAGCATCACCGGGGCCTCCTGCCAGCGGGGGTGTGCGGCTGGGCACGCGGGCCGCCCGGGACGCCCTGCTGCGGCTGACCGAGCGCGTCGGGCCTGTTCTCGCCGATCCGTCGGCACCCGACGGGGCCGCGAGCCGGGCGAGCACACTCGTGGTCGTCATCGGAGGTCGATGCCTGCCTTCCGGGCAAGCCGCTGGAGTGCTGCTGGGCCAGGCGCCTCGGAGCGGCTACCGGATCGTCGTCGCCGACCCGGACCCTCGGCTGCTCCCGGCCGGGTGCACCGCTCTGGTCACCCTGGGGGGTCGGCATGCGTGCTCAGGCGTGCTCACCGGGCTGCACCGCGCCGATCCTGTCGAGATGCTCGTCGACGGGGTGGGGTCCGGGTGGGCCGAGTCGCTGGCCCGAGCGTTGGCCCCGCTACGTCCGAGCATCCGGCCGGTCAGCGCCACGACGAGCATCCAGGACCGACCCGTCGACCGGCTGCCTCGCGTGGTGGGTCTCCAGGAGCTGCTGCCCGAGGCCGGTGGGCACGGACCCGACGTAGCGAGCCGCTGGGCACGGACCGCACCCACCACCCGGATCCCGATCGGCATCGGGGCTCATGGTCCCGTCGAGGTCGACCTGGTGACGGACGGGCCTCACCTGCTGGTCGCCGGCACGACCGGTTCGGGAAAGTCCGAGCTGCTGCGCACGCTGGTGGCCGGGTTGGCGTTGCTCAACCGACCCGACCAAGCCCAGCTCGTCCTCATCGACTACAAGGGCGGAGCGGCCTTTGCCGAGTGCACGATGCTCCCTCACGTCGTCGGCGTGCTCACCGACCTCGACGCCGACGAGACGGCTCGGACCCTGGCCGGGCTGGGAGCCGAGCTGCGACGCCGGGAGCGTCTGCTGTCGACTGCTGGACAACGCGACATCGCCACGTACCTCACAGCTCAGGCTCTCCAGCCCGACGGCCTGCCTCCGATGCCTCGGTTGATCATCATCGTCGATGAGTACGCCACCCTGGCCGACGAGGTGCCGGACTTCCTCCCCGGTCTCATCGCCGTCGCCCAGCGAGGCCGCTCCCTGGGCGTCCACCTCGTGCTGGCCACCCAGCGGCCCGGCGGCAGGATCGGTCCCGACATCCGGGCCAACACGTCGCTGCGGATCGCGCTCCGGGTAGCGGACCCGGCCGAGTCCCACGACGTCATCGACCGGCCCGACGCCTGCCTCCTGCCGCGAGATCGCCCGGGCATGGCCTGGGTGCGTACCGCGACCGGAGATGCTCAGGTGGTGCAGACCGCGATCGTGTGCCGCCACGTCGAGACCGGGCGTGGCACCTCGAGCGACCCGCCCCGGGTCTGCGCCGCACCGGCCTGGAGGCCGGACTGGCAGCCCCCCGACGTACCGACCCGGCTCCTCGCCCACGGCCCGGCGCCAGGGGCGCCGGCTCGGGCGGACCGGCCTGAGGATGGCAGTCCAGCTCGAGGCTCGCTGGCTGACATCGTGCAAGCCGTCGCCGACGCCACCGTGCTGCTGGGCGTCCGCACTCCCCCGGGGCCGTGGCCCACCCCGCTCCCAGCGATGCTGGACACCTGCCGGCTCCCGCAGCCAGGTCCGGGGCAGATCGTCGTCGGCCTGTGCGACCGGCCTGAGCAGATGCGCCAAGACGCGTTTGCTCTCGATCTGGTCCGTCCGAGGACCCTGCTGGCGGTCGGGGGGCCTCGATCCGGCCGCACGACCCTGCTGTCCACCGTCGCCGCACAGGCCGCCGCCCGGTGGGATCCTGAGCACCTGCACGTCTACGCGTTCGATGCCACCGGTGGCCTCGCCGGCCTGGCTGCTCTCGCCCACTGCGGCGCCGTCGTGCGTACCAGCCAAGTCGAACGGTGCTGGCGAGTGGTCCAGCTGCTGCACGGCATGATCCACGGCACCGACCAGACCGACACCGTCGACCTGGACCCGCCGCACGTCCTGCTGCTCATCGATGGCTGGGAGTCCGTCGTGGACGCCCTCGACCAGGTCGACCACGGTCAGGGGGTGGACCTGCTGATGCGCACCCTGGCCGAGGCACCAGGTCGGGGGATCCAGGTGGTGATCACGGCTGGGCCCCAGGCCGGGTTGTCTCGCCTGAGCTCCTTGGCCGGGGACCGACTGGTTCTCGACCTGCCCGACCCGAACGATGCAGTCCTGGTCGGTGTGCGGGTACGCGCCGGTGCTGGTCGGCTACCCCCCGGCCGTGGCCGCCTGGCCCCCGATGGAGCGCTGGTCTAGGTCGCCGTCGACGGGCAT
>JAJYSQ010000288.1 GCA_021793495.1 Actinomycetes bacterium | reverse complement strand
CATCGCGCAGAAGGAGTGGCTGTTCCCCCCCGAGCCGCACCTGCGGCTGATCGGCGACCTGATGGAGTACTGCACGGCCGAGATCCCCCGGTACAAGCCGTTGTCGGTGTCTGGCTACCACATCCGCGAGGCCGGGGCCACCGCCGGCCAGGAGCTGGCTTTCACCCTGGCCGATGGCTTCGGGTACGTCGAGCTCGGGTTGTCTCGCGGGCTGGACGTCGAGGTGTTCGCCCCCGGGCTGTCCTTCTTCTTCGACGCGCACATCGATTTCTTCGAGGAGATCGCGAAGTTTCGGGCAGCACGGCGGATCTGGGCGCGATGGATGCGCGACGTGTACGGCGCGCGCACCGAACGAGCCCAGTGGCTGCGGTTCCACACCCAGACCGCGGGGGTCTCCCTGACCGCGCCGCAGCCGTACACCAACGTGGTGCGCACCGCGGTCGAGGCGCTCGCGGCGGTCCTGGGTGGCACCAACTCGCTGCACACCAACGCCCTGGACGAGGTGCTGGCGCTGCCGACCGAGCAGGCGGCCGAGATTGCGCTGCGCACCCAGCAGGTGCTGGCCGAGGAGACCGGCGTTGCCAGCGTGGTGGACCCGCTGGGCGGGTCGTGGTACGTCGAGGCCCTGACCGACCGGATCGAGGCCGAGGCGGAGGAGATCTTCGAACGGATCCGCCGGATGGGGGTCGAGGACCAGCGCGCAGGGCCGCCGGCTGGCCCGGTTGGCGCGATGACCGCGGGCATCCTGCGAGGTATCGACAACGGGTGGTTCACCTCCGAGATCGCCGAGAGCGCGTTCCGGTTCCAGCAGGCGGTGGAGAGCGGGGAGAAGAAGATCGTCGGGGTGAACTCGCACACCGAGTCCGTCACGGGCGAGCTGGAGATCCTGAGGATCTCCCAGGATGTCGAGCGCGATCAGGTGGCGACCCTGGCGGCCCGTCGAGCCGCCCGGGACCCCGACCGGGTCCGTCGGAGCCTGGACCGGCTGGTCGGAGCGGCCCGAGGCGGCCAGAACATGATCCCGCCGATGCTGGAGGCGGCCCGAGCCGAGGCCACCCTGGGTGAGGTCTGTGGTGCGCTGGTCGCCGAGTGGGGTGCCTACACCGAGACTGCCCGCTTCTGACGCCGGCTGGGAAGGAGCCGACCGGTGCGCCGGGATCCTTCCGGATGCGCGAGGATGTCGTCATGACCCAGCCGAGCTTCAACGCCGCCGGTGCTGTCGACCTCGGGGCCCTGGCGGCCCGCAAGGCCGCGGCGTCGGCCCCGCGTTCGCCCTACGTCCTCGACGTCACCGAGGCTGACTTCCAGACCCAGGTCATCGACCGGTCGATGAGCGTGCCGGTGGTGATCGATTTCTGGGCGACCTGGTGCGGACCCTGCCGGACGCTGAGCCCGATCCTGGAGCGGTTGGCCGACGCCGATGCCGGCCGCTGGGTCTTGGCGAAGATCGACAGCGATGCCGAGCAGCGGCTGGCAGCGGCGTTTGGCGTGCAGTCGATCCCCGCGGTGTTCGCGGTGGTCGCCGGGCAGCCGGTGCCGCTGTTCCAAGGTGCGCTGCCACAGCCGGAGGTCCGGGCCTACCTCGACGAGCTGCTGCGGGTGGCTGCCGAGAACGGGGTCACCGGACGGTTCACCGCTGATGCGGTGCCAGGGGACCAGGAGGGCCAGCCGGCTGCGGTGGCACCAGGCGGGTCCGAAGGTCTGCCTGGCGCCGGGCAGGGCGAGCCGGTCGACGCGGCCGCCGAGGCGCTGGAGCGCGGCGACCTGGACGCGGCCGCCGAGGCGTACCGGGCCCGCCTGGCCGCCAGCCCGACCGACGCCGAGGCCACCGTGGGCATCGCCCGGGTGGACCTGGTGCGCCGTACCCGTGGGGTGGACGCACCGGTGGTCCGCGAGCAGGCGGCGGCCGTGCCCACCGAGGTGGGCACGGCCTTGCTCGTGGCGGACCTAGATGTGCTCGGTGGCCATGTCGAGGATGCCTTTGCCCGCCTGGTCGAGCTGGTGCGGGTGACGTCCGGTGCCGAGCGGAACCTGGTTCGGACCCGGTTGGTGGAGCTGTTCGACGTAGTCGGGCCGGACGATCCACGGGTGGCCAAGGCGCGGCTCGCCTTGGCCAACGCCCTGTTCTGAGCGTCAGGCCGGTGAGCAGGCCCGGGGACCGTGATGCGGTTGACCAGGCAGGCTCGCTACGATGCCCGGCGCAGCCAGAGGGTGCCCAGCGGGGGTAGTCGCAGCACCACCGACGCTGGCTGCCCGTGCCAGGGGACATCCTCGGTCGCGTCCACCTGTCCCCGGTTGCCCACCCCGCTGCCGCAGTACTCCGGTGCGTCGGTGTTGATCACCTCGGTCCACGCGCCGCCGGCCGGCAGGCCCAACCGGTACCCCTCGTGCGGGATGGCCGCGAAGTTGGCCACGCACGCGACGGTCGCCGTTCCGGCCGCGGTACGCAGGAAGGAGAAGACGTCGTTGCTGGCGTCGTTGGCGTCGATCCAGGCGAACCCTTCCGGGTGGTTGTCCACCGTGTACAGCGCCGGGGTGCGGCGGTAGACGGTGTTCAGGTCGCGGACGAGGTCGTGGACACCGCGGTGGTCGGCGTTGTCCAGCAGCCACCAGTCCAGGCCTCGGTCCTCGGACCACTCGGCCTCCTGGGCCAGCTCGGCGCCCATGAACAGCAGCTGCTTGCCCGGGTGCGCCCACATGAAGGCCAGGTACGCACGCAGCGTGGCGAGCTGCTGCCAGCGGTCGCCCGGCATCTTGCGCAGCAGTGATCCCTTGCCGTGGACCACCTCGTCGTGCGAGAGCGGCAGGATGAAGTTCTCGGCGTAGGCGTACACCATCGAGAAGGTCATCTCGTTGTGGTGGTAGGACCGGTGCACCGGGTCGTGGGCCAGGTAGCCGAGGGTGTCGTGCATCCACCCCATGTTCCACTTGAAGCCGAACCCCAGCCCGCCCAGGTGGGTCGGCCGGGTCACCCCGGGCCAAGCGGTCGACTCCTCGGCCACGGTGACCACGCCGGGGACCCGCCGGTAGACGGTCGCGTTCATCTCCTGGAGGAACGCGACCGCGTCGAGGTTCTCCCGACCACCGTGCTGGTTGGGCGTCCACCCCCCGTCGGGTCGGGAGTAGTCCAGGTAGAGCATCGAGGCCACCGCATCTACCCGCAGCCCGTCGATGTGGAACTCCTCGCACCAGTACACCGCGTTGGCCACCAGGAAGTTGCGCACCTCTCGGCGGCCGTAGTCGAACACCAGGGTCCCCCAGTCCGGCTGCTCGCCGCGGTGCGGATCCGGGTGCTCGTACAGGGCGGTGCCGTCGAAGCGGGCCAGCGCCCACTCGTCCCGCGGGAAGTGCGCCGGCACCCAGTCCACGATCACCCCGATGCCCGCCCGGTGCAGGGTGTCGACCAGGTACCGGAAGTCATCGGGCGTGCCGTACCGGGAGGTGGGCGCGTAGTACGAGGAGATCTGGTAGCCCCAGGATCCGCCGAACGGGTGTTCGGCGACCGGCATGAGCTCGACGTGGGTGAAGGCAAGCTCGCCGAGGTACTCCACCAGGGCATCGGCGATCTGGCGGTAGGACAGCCCCGGCCGCCAGGACCCCAGGTGCACCTCGTAGATGCTCATCGGGCCGGTGTGCGGATCGCGCCGGGCGCGCCGCTCCATCCACGCCGAGTCCTGCCAGGTGTACTGCGAGTCGGTCACCACCGAGGCG
>JAJYSQ010000287.1 GCA_021793495.1 Actinomycetes bacterium | reverse complement strand
AACCCGAAGGCCGTCATCCCTCACGCGGCGTCGCTGCGTCAGGCTTTCGCCCATTGCGCAATATTCCCCACTGCTGCCTCCCGTAGGAGTCTGGGCCGTGTCTCAGTCCCAGTGTGGCCGATCGCCCTCTCAGGCCGGCTACCCGTCGTCGCCTTGGTAGGCCATCACCCCACCAACAAGCTGATAGGCCGCGAGCCCATCCCCAGCCGATAAATCTTTCCAGGCATCTCGATGCCGAGACGCCTCGTATCCGGTATTAGCCCCGGTTTCCCGGAGTTATCCCAGAGCTAGGGGCAGGTTGCTCACGTGTTACTCACCCGTTCGCCGCTGATCCCCACCCGAAGGCGGTTCACCGCTCGACTTGCATGTGTTAAGCACGCCGCCAGCGTTCGTCCTGAGCCAGGATCAAACTCTCCGTGAATGCCAATCGGAACCATGCCAGCACACGACACGAGAACCCATCGCACAGAGAACCTATAACTGGCAAGGCAAGCAGCCCCGAAGAGCCACCCACCACAACTCACAACAAACAACCCGTCCACGAGCAGCAAGCCACCAGGACCCACCACCCGCCAACGAGCATGGCATTGACTAGCAAGCACGCTGTTGAGATCTCAAGGAACACACGCACACCGCCGCAGGACCACCAGTCCCGCACCCGGGGCAACCCCCCAACCATACACAACCAGCGTGGACAGGTCACATCCTGACCGTGGTGCACGAGGGCGGGCCGCGCTGAAGGGGCGACCACCCGACCGCCGCGACCACCCGACCGCCGGGTCAGACCCAAATGTCCGTCTTACCCTGCCGGTGGCGTACGTGACGACAGGGACGTGCCGTGCCCCCGGTCAACTCGACCTGCCCGACCCGCTGCCCGTGCCGAGAAGTGCCCGGGCAGCGGCAGCCTCAGCGGCTGGATGCTCCGACGTCGACGGCCGCCAGGTTCCGGCGCCCGCGTCGTAGCACCAGCCAGCGCCCGGCCAGCAGGTCTCCGACGTCGGGCACGTACTCCTCGTCGGTCACCTTGACGTTGTTCAGGTAGGCACCGCCCTGGCGGACCATGCGTCTGGCCGCCGAGCGGCTCGGGGCCAGGCCCGTGGTGGCGAGCAGCTCCACGAGCGGCGGGGTCGGCCCGACCGTGTGCACGACCGGTAGCTCCTGCAGGCTTGCCGCGAGGGTCAGGGGGTCGACGTCGGAGAGCTCCCCCTCACCGAAGAGTGCTCGGCTCGCCGCTACGACGTGGGCACACTCCACAGGCCCGTGCACCAGCGTGGTCAGCTCCTCGGCCAGCGCCCGTTGTGCCACCCGGGCAGCTGGGCGCTCGCGCTGAGCCTCGGCGAGTGCCTCCAGCTCACTGCGCGGGCGCAGGCTGAACACACGCAGGTAGCCGAGGACGTCGCGGTCGTCAGCGTTGAGCCAGAACTGGAAGAACGCGAAGGGGCTGGTCATGCTCGGATCGAGCCAGACGGTTCCGGACTCGGTCTTGCCGAACTTCGTCCCGTCCGCCTTGGTGATCAGCGGGGTGGCCAGCGCGTGCACGACCACACCCTCGACCCGCCGGATCAGGTCGGTGCCGGCCGTGAGGTTGCCCCACTGGTCGCTGCCGCCGGTCTGCAGGGTGACCCCGTGGCGGCGGTAGAGCTCGAGGAAGTCCAACGCCTGGAGCACCTGGTAGCTGAACTCCGTGTAGCTGATCCCGGCCTCGGAGACCAGCCGCGCGCTCACCGCTTCCTTGGCGAGCATGCGGCTGACCCGGAAGTGCCGGCCGACGTCGCGCAGCAGGTCGATCGCGGACAGCTCGGCCGTCCACTCGAGGTTGTCGACCATCAGCGCTGCGCCCGGTCCGGCGAACCGCAGGTACGGCTCGATCTGCGCGCGGATCCGTCCCACCCAGCCGGCGACGACCTCCTTCGGGTTCAGGGTCCGCTCGGCGTCCGGCTTGGGATCCCCGATGAGCCCGGTGGCACCGCCGACGACCACGACCGGCAGGTGCCCGGCGTCCTGCAGGCGACGCAGCGTGAGGATCTGCACGAGGTTGCCGACGTGCAGGCTCGGGGCGGTCGGGTCGAACCCGCAGTAGTACCGGACCCCCCCGGCATCCAGAGCCGCTCGCAGGGCTCGTTGATCGGTGGACTGCGCCACCAGTCCGCGCCAGAGCAGGTCGTCCAGGATGTGCGTCACGGGACTGATCTTGGCCTACCGGGTCCGCATCCGCCCGGGCCGGTAGGTGCTGACACACTCCTCCCCGGCGATCCACACCCGCCACGGCCGTTCGGCAGCCGCCCCGACCCCCACGCGGGGGCCGAAGCTCACCCGTCGCTGATCGACGGCGGGACCGCGCACCACCTGCAGCGGTGATGCCGGGTCGCTCAGATCACGTCCGTCGTCGGACCGATCGACCCCGAGCGCGGCCGCCAACCGGCCCGGACCTCGGGCCAGGTCCCGGTCCCGGCGCGCCGCCGGCCGGCGCGAGCGTGCCAGCTCGACCCCGCTGAGCACCTGCCCGGCCCGCAGCAGCACCGCTGCCGGGGTACCGGGCGCCCCGCAGACCACGTTCAGGCACCAGTGCAGGCCGTAGCTGGCGTACACGTACGCGGTACCGGGCGGACCGAACATCGACGCGTTGCGCGCGGTCGGCCCCCGGTAGGCGTGCGAGGCCGGGTCGTCAGCTCCCCCGTAAGCCTCCACCTCGACCAGCCGCACCACCACCTGGCCGGTGGCACACGTGGCCACCACCAGGGCGCCGAGCAGCTCGCGAGCCCGTGGCAGCGGCGAAAGATCTCGTCCGGTCACCTCCGCGGGAGCGGTCCCGGCGCTTGCTCGGCCCACCGGGCGGCCTCCTGAAGCTGACGGCGAACCTCCGCGAGCTGTTCGCGCACCCGCGCGGGGGCCGTTCCACCGATGGCCGACCGGGCCGCCATCGACCCGGTCACGGTGAGCACCGCCCGTACCCCGGGGGTGAGGTGTTCGGAGATCCCGGCCAGCTCGGCGTCGGACAGCTCGCCCAGCCCGATCCCGAGCGCCTCGCACCGGCGTACGCAGGCCCCGGCCAGCTCGTGCGCCTCGCGGAACGGTACGCCCGTACCGACGAGCCACTCCGCGAGATCCGTGGCGAGGGAGAACCCCTCCGGCGCGGCGGCGGCCATGCGCGTCGTGTCGAACGTGAGCGTCGCCATCAGCCCGGTCATCCCCGGCAGCACCAGCATCAGGGTGTCGACCGTGTCGAACACCGGCTCCTTGTCCTCCTGCAGATCCCGGTTGTAGGCGAACGGCAGTCCTTTGAGGGTGCTCAACAAGCCGGTCAGGTGACCGATCAGACGACCGGACTTCCCACGGGCGAGCTCCGCGATGTCCGGGTTCTTCTTCTGCGGCATGATCGACGAGCCCGTCGAGTACCGGTCGTCCAGCCGCGCCCACGAGAACTCCCGGCTGGTCCACAGGCAGATCTCCTCGCCCAGGCGGGACAGGTGCACACCGATCAGCGCGGCGACGAACAGGAACTCGGCGACGAAGTCACGGTCGGCGACCGCGTCGACCGAGTTGGCCACCGGACCCGAGAACCCCAGCTCCACCGCCACGGCCGCGGGGTCCAGCGGGAGCGAGGACCCGGCCAGAGCCCCTGCTCCCAGAGGGGAAAACGCCGTACGCGCGTCCCAGTCCCGGAACCGGTCCAGGTCGCGGAGCAGCGCGTGCACATGCTTGGCCAGCTCG
>JAJYSQ010000286.1 GCA_021793495.1 Actinomycetes bacterium | reverse complement strand
GGGGACCGACTGGTTCTCGACCTGCCCGACCCGAACGATGCAGTCCTGGTCGGTGTGCGGGTACGCGCCGGTGCTGGTCGGCTACCCCCCGGCCGTGGCCGCCTGGCCCCCGATGGAGCGCTGGTCCAGGTCGCCGTCGACGGGCATGCCGCGTCGGCACCGGGGGGAGCCGACCTCGACGCGCCGGCCACGTGCGCCCCGGACGGGAGGTCGAACCACTCGACCGGCGGACCACGGCGGGTGGACGAGCCACCCGAGTGCGTCGAGGTCATCGACGTGGACAGGATCGACCCAGGCAGGGCGACCGTCGGTGTCCGAGACATCCGGCCCACGCTCTGGGCCGCGGTCGGGCTGGGCGGTGACGACGGCACGGTCGTCGGCGTGGACCTGGCGGTCGCCCGGCCAGGACTGCTCGTCACCGGGCCGCCAGGGTCCGGCCGGTCCTCGGCCGCGCAGACCATGGGCGGGTGGTTGGCCCGTCAAGGAGTCCGGGTGGTCCTCCTGACGGCATGCAGCGACGGCCCGGGCCGGGCGGACCGCCAGTCGGGCCTCACCGTGCACGTCGCCGGCGGCCCTGTCGGCGAGGCCACGGCCACCGCGATCTCTGAGGACCTGTCCCGGCCGGGACCCGTGGTTCTCCTGGTCGACGATGCCCACCTGTTGGACACGGGCCGGATCGGCGACATCCTCGGACGCTGGACCGCCGATCCCAGTCCCGACCATGGACTTGTCGTGACCAGCGATCCCGAACCCCTGGTCGGCGCCTACCGGGGCCTGCTGGCCAGCATGCGCCGCACACGCGCGACCCTCATCCTCGGCGGCGGCCCGACGGCTGCCCTGCTGAGCACCACGTTGCCCGGCCTCACCGTTCCGTCGCTGCCGCGTACCCGACCGGGGCGAGGGCTGCTGATGGTCGACCGGAGGCTCACCCCGGTCCAGCTGCCTCGTAGCCGTCCCGACGACCCGGCACCCGGCCAGGCCACGGGCCCCCTCGATGGTGCGGATCACGGCTCTAGGCTCGACGCATGCCGATGACCATCCGCGAGGCCACCACGGCCGACGCCCCGGAGATCCTGGCCATGGTCCGAGAGCTCGCCGAGTACGAGCGCAGCGCCGACGAGGTCCAGGCCAGCACCGCAGACCTGGAGCGCGCCTTGTTCTCCCCGGCCCCGGCCGTTCACTGCCACGTCGTCGAGGACGCGCAGGGCCTGGCGGGGTTCGCCCTGTGGTTCGTGACCTTCTCCACCTGGACGGGGCGCCACGGGATCTACCTCGAGGACCTCTATGTCCGCCCGGGCCAGCGTGGTCAGGGGTACGGCCGCGCGCTGCTGGCCCAGCTGGCCCACGTCTGCGTCGACCGTGACTACCGGCGCCTGGAATGGTCGGTGCTGGACTGGAACGTCGACGCGATCGGGTTCTACCGGCGCCTGGGCTCGCAGACCAAGGACGGCTGGACGGTGCACCGGCTGCACGGCTCCGCGCTGGTCGAGCTCGCGGCCTCGGCGCCACCCCGCTGACCTCGACGATCCCCAGTCCTCACCGCACACCCCGCCTTCACCACAGCACCCCGGCGACCACCCAGCCGAGCGCAGCGGCCAGCAGGCCGAACCCGGTGTTACCCACCACGTTGGCCCCCGCGGCACCGTACGCGCCCGCCTCGACCAGCCGCATCGTCTCGTACCCGAAGCTGGAGAACGTCGTCAGCGCCCCGCAGAACCCGGTCCCGACCAGGATCATCACGTCGTGCGAGACCCCATGGCGAGCCACGCCGCCGGCCAGCAGCCCAAGGATGAACGACCCGACGACGTTGACCGTGAAGGTGCCCCAGGGGAAGACGTCGGCCTCTCGCCAGGACGCCAGCACTCGGTCGGTCAGGAACCGAGCCGGGCCGCCAGCCGCCGCACCAACGGCGACCAAGAGGACATCGAGCATCGATCAGCCCACCCCTCGACGCACCAGCTGACGGCGTGCCCGGCGCTCACCAGCCCGCCGCACCACCAGCCGGACCGAGGCGAGCCCGGCCAGGACCGCACCCAGCCCGGCGAACAGGCTCACGGCGACGGAGACCAACGCCAGGACCACGTTGCCATCGGCGAGCAGCCCGCGGGTGTCGACCGCGAACGTGGAGAACGTGGTGAACCCGCCGAGCACGCCGACACCCAGGAACGGTCGCAGGAAGCGCCGGCTCGGCCAGACCTCGAGCGCGAGCGCCATCAGCCAACCGATCGCCAGGCACCCAACAACGTTGACTCCCACGGTCACCGCGGGGAAGGAACCACTCCGGTCGGGCACCACGGTGAACGCCAGGTACCGCAGCAGAGCGCCGACGACCGAACCCGCCGACACCACCACCAGCACGCGGGGCGAGACCTCCACGCGGCGGGCCCGTACCGGTCGCGCCGGCCGAGCGAACGGGGAACCCCCGTCGCGGGCGGTGATCAGTGACGCGGTGCCCGGCCGACCGGGCCGGGGATCCTCGCCGTCGAGCTCGCCCTCAGGGCTGGGGTTCATCGAGTCCTCCGGTCGGTGTCCTGGGCTTGGGCCCGGCCCGAGGAGCGGACCAGGCTGCCAGGGACCATTGGCGACGAACGGTCGCGGTTAGCGGCGAGCCCCTCCGCCGAGACACGGTCTAGATTACCCACTCGGGATCGACGTCCACGTCCGACCCCAGCACCCCGGGGCCCTGACGATCGTCGGGCAGACCCGGGTAGCAAGCAGTCCGTGAGCGCAACGACACAGGGGGGACCGTGACTGACGCGGTGGCCGACCGAGCTGACAGCCATGCCGACCGAGCTGACAACCATGCGCCGAGACCCGTCGGGCCGCCCGCATCGCGACCGGGATCGCCGCAGGTCAGCCTGGTGCTCCCGGCGGACGTCGCCTTCCTGGCGGTGGCTCGCACGACGGCCGCGGCGCTCGCTGCTCGGCTGGAGTTCACCCTGGACGACATCGAGGACCTCCGCATCGCGGTCGACGAGGCGGTCTCCCTGGTCATCGCCGCCACCGGGACCATCTCCACCACCGGGTCCGGCGAGCGCGTACCGGCCGTGAGCTGCCTGTTCACCTTGGACGCGACGGCCGAGCGCTTGGACCTCCGCGTGACCGCGGGCTCGACGGTCAACGAACCACCGCCGCGGACCAGCTTCTCCTGGACGGTCCTGGAAGCCTTGACCGAGGCGGCGGATGCGGGAGTCTGCGATGGAGAGGTCTGGGTCGCCCTGACCAGTCGCCGTGGTCGCGTGAGCACAGCGACGGGACCGGCCGCTGGGCCGTCCCGGGTGCCCGAAGAGTGATCACCGACGAGCCCGGAACGCCGGACCTTCGGGACCGGAGCAGGGCCCTGTTCGAGCAGTGGTTCGTGCTGGAGGAGCGTACCGACTCCCTCGCGTGGTCCCGCCTCCGGGAGGAGATCATCGCTACCCACCTGCCACTGGCCCAGCACCTGGCCCGGCGCTTTCACGACCGCGGTGAGCCGGGCGACGACTTGCGACAGGTCGCTACCGTCGGCCTGATCAAGGCGGTCGACCGGTTCGACCCGAACCGTGGCGTGGAGTTCACCACGTTCGCCACCCCCACCATCCTCGGGGAGCTCAAGCGTCACTTCCGGGACACCGGGTGGGCGATCCACGTCCCGCGTCGGCTCCAGGAGCTCGGCATGGCGATGAGCGCAGCCACCAGCACGCTCACCCAGGACCTCGGTCGATCCCCCACGGTCGGCGAGCTG
>JAJYSQ010000285.1 GCA_021793495.1 Actinomycetes bacterium | reverse complement strand
ATCAACGTGCCGAAGTCGTGGCCGTCGGCCAGCCAGGCCCGCCACCTCTCGTCGGTGACGGCATCCCAGGGGTGCACCATCACCGGCGCATCATCTCACGCGTGGCTCGCCTCACCTCGCTCGGAGTCCGAGGACGTCGTGCCCGAAGGAGGACGTCGGACCCGACGATGTCGAGGCGGACTGCTGCGCGGGACTGCTGCGCGGGACTGCTGCGCGGGACTGCTCCGCGGGGTGCGCAAGCCCATCGAGTCCCCGCGCCGGGTTACCCTGACCGGGTGTCCAGCCTGCCTGCCGCCGACTCCGAACCTGCCGCCGACTCCGAGCACGAGCCGGGCGCGCCAGCGGAGCCGCACGCGACCCCGGTCGTCCAGCGGCACATCGCGCTGGTCGCCCACGACCACAAGAAGGCCGAGCTGCTCGCCTGGGCGGATTTCAACCGTGGGACGCTGCGCCGGCACGTGCTCTACTCCACCGGCACAACTGGCACGATGCTCGAGTACGAGCTGGGGTTGAACGTTCACCGGCTGCTGAGCGGGCCGGTGGGCGGGGACCAGCAGATCGGCGCGAAGATCGCCGAAGGCGAGATCGACGTCCTGGTGTTCTTCTGGGACCCCCTCGAGCCCCAGCCGCACGACCCGGACGTCAAGGCGTTGCTGCGCATCGCCGCGGTCTGGAACATCCCGGTGGCTGCGAACCTTGCCTCCGCCGACTACATCATCTCCTCTCCGCTGTTCGCCGGGCCGTACCGCCACCAGTCCCCCGAGTTCGAGCCACGCGCCTGGGACGGGCCCGGGCAGCACGTGGCGCGCTGAGAGCGCCCGGCCGCAGAGCGACGGGTGTCGTCCGAGCCCAGGGTCCGAGCCCAGGGTCCGATGCGGGAGGTAGGCTGGTCGGCTTGGACTTGGCGGGGGCCGGCGTGAGAGGACGGGTGAGGCCCCCGTGGCTGGTCGGCGTACCCTCTCGCAGGCTCGGGGACTGCGGTGACCGCCGCGCTGCTGCTGGTGGCGGCTTTGGCGTACGCCGTGGCGTGCGGTGCGAACGACGGCGGCATGCTGGTGGGGCTGGCCACGCGGACCGGGACGATCCCTCCGCTGCTCGCCACGGTGACCATGGTGGTGGCGGTGATCGCCGGCCCGTTCGTGATCGGCACCACGGTGGCGGACACCCTGGCGCACGGGCTGGTGAGCGCCGCGGCTCCGCGGCGCTCCGGGACCGTGCTGGTGCTGGCCGTGCTCGTCTCGGTCCTGGTGGTCCTGGTCCTGTCCCGCTGGGGACTGCCCACCAGCCTGACCCTGGCGCTGGTCGGGGGGATCGTCGGTGCGGGGCTGGGCGCGGGTCTGGCCGTCGGCTGGAGCCGGCTGGTGTACGTGCTGGTCGTGGCGTTGCTCGCCCCGTTGGTGGCGGGGGGGCTGGCCTGGGTGGTGGCCCTGGGGTTCCAGCACGTGCCGTCCGGGTGGCTGGCAGGCCGGGGCGGAGCGTACGGGGAAGTCGTGGTGCTCCTCGGCCAGGCCGTGGCGTACTCCGCGACCGGAGCCCAGGCGATGGTCGCGATCCTCGGCGTGCTGGCCGACCCTCGATCGACGGGGGTCCCGGTGAGCCTGCCGGGTCAGCTGGCCGTCGGGGCCGCGTTCGGCGTCGGGCTGCTGGTTGCGGTCCCGCGCACGGCACGCGTGGTCAGCGAACGGTTCGTGCACGTGCGCCGACCCTCGGCGCTGATCTCCCAGTCCACCTCGACGGTGGCCTGCCTGGTCTCGGCCGGACTGGGTGCACCCGTCTCCCTGACCCAGGCGACCACCGGTGCCCTTCTCGGCGGGGAGCTGCGCCTGGCTCCTCATCGGGTGCGTTGGACCGAGGCCGTACGGATCGGACGCGCGTGGGTGCTCACGCTGCCCACCGCGCTGGCGGCTTCGTGGGTGCTGGGACTGGCCTGGACGGCGATCGTAGGAAGGGTGTGACGACGGTGACGGTCCCCGGTGACGGCGACGACGCAACGGAACGGTCATCGGTGCCCGAGCCAGGGCGTCCTAGCCGGCGGTGGGTGCGTCGGCGCTGGGACTGGCCGGCCGTGCGGCTGCGGTACGGCCTGGACCGACGCGCCGGAGCGACCCTGTCGGACCTGCTCGGCGAGCACCTGGACGTGTGCACCGCGGTCATCGTGCTGGCCCTGGAGGTGACCAACGGCACCAAGGACGCCGAGCAGGCCTACACGGAGGTCAAGCTCCTGGAGAGCCGGGCCGACGAGCTGCGCATGACGCTGGTCGCCGGGCTCGGGCGGGCCCTGGTTACTCCGATCGACCGCGAGGACCTCTACCGGCTGTCCCGGGGCATCGACGACGTGGTGGACAACCTCCGCGACTTCGTACGTGAGTGGGTGCTGTACGCCCCCGAGGGGGCTGGGAGCTTCCCCCGGGTGCTCCGCGCCCTGGGCCGAGGTGTCGCCGAGCTGCGGACCGCTGTCGGGCTGCTTGGTGGCCCCCCCGAGCCGGTCGTCGCCTCGGCGTTGGAGGCCAAGCGCTCGTGCAACCACGTCCGGCGCCGGTACCAGACGAGCCTGGCCCGGCTGTTCCAGGGAGAGCTGACCATGGACACGCTGCGCCGGCGCGAGCTGCTGCGCCGGTTGGACGTGGTGGGGCTGCGGCTGGGAGAGACGGTCGACGTCATGCTCGATGGCGCGGTCAAGCGCGCCTGAGCACCGACCGCGCCTGAGCACCGACCGCGCCTGAGCACGCCCGGGTCGCCACCGGCCCGGGCGCCCACTCGTCACCCTCGCTATTATCCGCTTCAGCGAATATGTCTGAGAGGCGGAGGGCATGGCGCACGACGGAGCAGAGCACGTGGCGTACGACCTGGCGATCGTTGGTTCGGGCAGTGCGGGGTTCGCTGCGGGGATCGCGGCTCGGTCTCGGGGGCTGCGGGTGGTGATGGTGGAGCGGTCCACGCTGGGCGGGACGTGCGTGAATGTCGGGTGCATCCCGTCGAAGGCGTTGCTGGCTGCGGCCGAGGCTCGCCACGTTGCGGCCGGGGGGGTGTTCCCCGGGATCACCACGTCTGCGGCGCCGACCGACATGGCGGCGTTGATCGGCGGGAAGGCCGAGCTGGTGGACACGCTGCGCCGGGAGAAGTACGAGGACCTGGCGGTGAGGTACGGCTGGGAGGTTCGACGGGGTGAGGCGCGTTTCACCGAGGGCCCGGTGCTGGAGGTGGAGGGGCGGCGGATCGAGGCCGCCCAGTACCTGGTGGCGACCGGTGCAGCCCCGTGGGTGCCGCCGGTGCCGGGGCTGGCCGATACCGGGTATCTGACGTCCACCAGTGCGTTGGAGCTCGACCGGCTGCCCGAGTCGTTGATCGTGGTGGGCGGGAACTACGTGGGCCTGGAGACGGGCCAGACCTTCGCCCGCCTGGGCAGCCGGGTCACGCTGGTGGAGGCGTTGGACCGGCTGGCCCCGGGTGAGGAGCCGGAGATCTCCGAGGTGATCACCGGCGTGCTTCGCGACGAGGGTGTCCAGGTGTTCACGGGCGCGGGCCTGGCCGGGGTGTCCCGTGACGGTGGCCAGGTCGTGGCCCGGCTCACCGACGGCCGCGAGGTGCGCGCCGAGGCGATCCTGATGGCCACCGGGCGCCGGCCGGTCACCGCGGGACTGGGCCTGGATGTGGTGGGGGTGGGGCTGGGGCGGGCCGGTGAGGTCCGGGTCGACGCTGAGCTGCGCACGACGAACCCTCGGATCTGGGC
>JAJYSQ010000284.1 GCA_021793495.1 Actinomycetes bacterium | reverse complement strand
TGTGGCTGGCCCTGCTGGTCGGCGCCGAGCTGGTCCGGCTCACCGTGTCCACGGCCACCGGGCGGCTGACGACCCTGCTGGTGGACGTCGCTACCGTGATCCGTACCCCCGACCCGCACCTGGCACTGCGCGTACTGGGTCAGGGGCTCACCGGGGCGGCGGTGGCACTGGTGCCCCTGGCCGTGGGCATGCCGGTGCTCGGGGTGGCTCTGGCAGCCGTCCAGGGTGGCATCCGGTTCTCCACCCACGGGTTGGCCCCCCAGTGGTCGCACCTGAACCCGGCCAAGGGGCTCAAACGGACCCTGGGGCCGCAAGGCTGGTGGGAGGGGGCCAAGTCGCTGCTGAAGACCGTCGTGATCGCGACCGTCGCGTACGGGGTGGGCCGCTCGGTCGTACCCCGGCTGGCCGGGGCGTCGGCCATGCCGCTTGGCCAGGCCCTGGGGCTCGTGGCGGTGGCCGGGACCACCCTGGTCCGGGCGGTCGCCGGCGCCGGGCTCCTGCTGGCCCTGGCTGACTACGCGGTCACCCGTTACCGCACCGAGCGGGGGATGCGGATGACCCGGCGAGAGGTCAAGGACGAGATGCGGCAGAACGAGGGCGATCCGGCCCTGCGTGGGACGATCCGCCGTCGGCAGCTGGCCGTGAGCCGCAACCGGATGATGGCCGCCGTCGCCCAGGCCGACGTGGTCCTGGTCAACCCGGTGCACGTGGCGGTGGCCCTGCGCTACCGGCCCGACCAGGGTGCCCCACGCGTGGTGGCCAAGGGGTCCGGACACCTGGCGGCTCGCATCCGCGCCGAGGCGGAGAAGCGACGGGTGCCGATGGTGGTCGATGTCAGCCTGGCCCGCACGCTGTACCACGCGTGTGAGGTCGGTCAGGAGATCCCGGCCGAGCTGTTCACCGCGGTCGCCCGGGTGCTGGCCTTCGTCCTGACCATGCGGGCCCGCGGTCGAGCCGCCGGCACCCACCACCGACCCGTCTCGGGGTTCGTCGCGGCGTACCCCGACGCCGTGGGTGGTGGCGGCTCAGGTCGGCGTGCACGCCGCCGATAGGGGGGAGCCAGGACGGCAGCCACGGCCGCGGATGCGGCATGCTCGGCCCGGAGGAGCTCGACGCCCCCGGCCCTGACCTGCGGAGACGAAGTCGTGGGGATGACAAGCCTGGGTCGGTTCGGCATCCCGATCGGCGTGGTCCTGATCGTGGTCATGATGGTCATCCCGTTGCCCACGATCCTGCTCGACCTGCTCATCGCGGGGAACATCTCCTTCGCGCTGCTCATCCTGCTGGTGAGCATGTTCGTGCGTCGGCCGCTGGACTTCTCCGTCTTCCCCTCGCTGCTGTTGGTCGCCACCCTGTTCCGGCTCGCGCTGAACATCAGCGCGACCCGGCTGGTGCTCCTCGACGGGTACGCCGGGACCGTCATCCAGTCGTTCGGGCACGTGGTGATCGGTGGGTCGCTGATCGTCGGACTGGTCATCTTCATGATCCTGATCGTCATCCAGTTCGTCGTGGTCACCAACGGGGCTGGCCGGGTGGCCGAGGTCGGGGCGCGCTTCACCCTGGATGCCATGCCCGGCAAGCAGATGGCCATCGATGCCGACCTGAACGCGGGCCTGATCGACGACGACGAGGCCCGGCGCCGGCGCGCCGAGGTCGCTGCCGAGGCGGACTTCTACGGGGCGATGGACGGGGCGAGCAAGTTCGTGAAGGGCGATGCGATCGCCGCCATCGTGATCACCGTGGTGAACCTGGTGGGTGGGCTGCTGGTCGGTGTCCTGCAACGCCATCTGCCGGTGTCTACCGCGATCCACGACTACAGCCTGCTCAGCGTGGGTGACGGGCTGGCCTCCCAGATCCCCGCCCTGCTGCTGTCGGTGTCCACCGGACTGATCGTCACCCGGTCGGCAACGTCCGGGGACATGGGCTCCGACGTGGCCCGCCAGCTCACCCAGCACCGGGTCGCGGTCCGCCTGGGTGCCGGCGCGGTGATCGTGCTCGGGCTCCTGCCCGGGATGCCGATACTGCCCTTCCTGCTGGTTGGCGGGGTCGGCCTGGTGCTGTCCGGACGGTTGCCCGCTCCGGAGGAGGTCGGACCGGCGAGCGCGCCCTCGACGCCGGCGTCGCCCACGCCGGACTCTCCCGAGGCGCTGGCCGCGGAGATGCGGGTGGACCCGCTGGCCCTGGAGCTGGCCGCTGACCTGGTGGACATCGTCGATACCGCCCGCGGCGGGGACCTGCTCGAGCGGGTCCGGGCCCTTCGCCGCAAGCTGGCCCTGGAGACCGGCCTGGTGATGCCGCTGCTGCGCACCCGGGACAACCTGGAGATGCCACTGTCCACGTACGGCATCAAGATCAACGGGATCGAAGCGGCGCGCGGCGAGGCCCCTGCCGGTTGCGTGCTCGCCATCGGCGACGACCTCGCGGGGCTGCCGGGCCGGGCTACCCACGAGCCGGTCTTCGGCCTGGCCGGCAAGTGGGTACCTGCGGAGCTGCGCCACCAGGCGGAGCTGGCCGGGGCGACGGTCGTGGACCGGACCTCGGTGGTCACCACGCACCTGGCCGAGGTGGTCCGTACCCACGCGTCCCGGCTGCTGGGCCGAGAGGACGTCCGCGCCCTGGTCGACCAGGTCAAGCGGGTCAGCCCCGTGGTGGTCGAGGAGCTCAGCCCGGCGCTGCTGAGCCTCGGGGAGATCCAGCGGGTGCTGCAGGGCCTGCTCGACGAGCAGGTGCCGATCCGCGACCTGGTCCGGATCTTCGAGGCGCTGTCGGTGCGGGCCAAGACCAGTACGGACCTGGACGCGCTGGTCGAGACCGCCCGTGCCGCGTTGGGCCCGGCGGTCAGCGAGCCGTACGTCACCGACGGCACGGTCGCGGTGCTGACCCTGGACCCGCAGCTGGAAGCGCTGCTGGCCGAATCGCTGCGACCCTCGGAGTCGGGGCTGACCATCCTGCTCGATCCGAGGAGAGCCGAGGCGGTGGTCGGGGAGACCACGCGGCTGCTCACCGAGGCCGAAGACCGCGGCGTGACACCGCTGCTGGCGTGCGCCGCGGGGCTGCGTGCGCCGCTGCGGCGGATGTTGCGGGTCTCGCTGCCCCGACTGCCCGTGCTGGCCTACTCCGAGCTGGTGTCGTCGCACCGCATCGAGACGATCGGGATGGTGAACCTTGTCCACGCATCTGCTGCTTGAGGGCCCTGACCTCGCCGGGGTCCTCGCCCGAGTGCACGCCGAGCACGGCCCTGCCGCCCGCATCCTCGGGGTCGACAAGGTGCGGGTCGGGGGCCTGGCCGGGTTCTTCGCCCGGGAACGCTTCGCCGTGCAGGTCGAGCCCGCTGCCATGGCCGCCACGGGCGCGCCGCCGCTCCTGTCCGACGGGGGCCTGTCCGACGGGGTTCTCGACCTGGCCCGTGCGGTCGACGAGCAGGAGCGGGCCCAGTGCCCACCGGTCGGTACCCCCGCCGCTCCTACGCCGCTCGCCGCCGCGCCGAGGCGAGCCACTGTCGCCACCGAGCGGCCTGGCTTCGCGGCGGTCCTGGCCTCGTTGGCCGGGGTGGTCGGCGGGCAGCCACCCGATCTCGTGGTGCCCCCGGGTGCCACCAGGTCTTGCGACGTCGAGACCCTCGACCCCGTCCCGGCCGAGGACCGGTCACCGGGCCAGCCACTGCTGGTGCACGATCCTGCGGACGAGGTGCGTCGGGCACTGGGCCGCCTCGGCCTGCCGTCCGAGCTGA
>JAJYSQ010000283.1 GCA_021793495.1 Actinomycetes bacterium | reverse complement strand
CCGTCGACGCCGAGGCGCTGCCCTCGCTGCGGTCGGCCGGGATCAGGGCCCGGGCCATGGACCTGCTCATGCGGGACACCGCGTCCACGGCAGCGATGGCGGCCGCCGCCCTCGAGCTGGCCGGCGTGCCGGCATGACCGGCGTCGGTACGCCGGCCGGTCCTTCGCCGGGACCCGGCCCGGCTGGCGTGCCGGGCCCGCTCGAGTGCTGGCCGATCACCGGCATCGGCGAGGTCCAGCCCGGGGATGACCTGGCCACGACCGTACGGGTCGCCCTCGAGCGATCCGGGCGGCCGCTGCGCGACGGGGACGTGCTGGTCATCACCTCGAAGGTCGTGGCCAAGGCCGAGGGACGCGTGCTGCACGGGGTCGACCGCGAACAGGCGATCACCGCCGAGACCGTACGAGAGGTGGCCGCCCGCGGGACCACCCGGATCGTGGCGACCCGCCACGGGCTGGTGCTGGCCGCCGCGGGGGTGGATGCCTCCAACACCGAGCCCGGCACGCTCGTGCTCCTGCCGGTGGACCCGGACGCCTCGGCACGCACCCTGCGGGCCGAGCTGGCGCAGGCCACCGGGTTGCGTCTCGCGGTGGTGATCACCGATACCGCAGGGCGTGCTTGGCGCGAGGGGCTGGTCGACCTGGCCATCGGCGTGGCCGGGATGGACCCGTTGGAGGACTGGCGCGGTCGTACCGATCCGTACGGAAACCCCTTGCAGGTGACGGTGACCGCGATCGCCGACGAAGTGTCCGCGCTGGCCGAGCTGGCGATGGGCAAGGCTTTCGGCGTACCGGTCGCCGTGGTCCGCGGACTCGAACGGTACGTGCGTACCGACGACGGGCCCGGGGCGGCGGCCCTGGTGCGCCCGGCGGAGACCGACCTGTTCCGTCGCGGGCACCGGGAGGCGGCCCGTGAGGCGGTGACCGCGCGGCGAACCGTACGGCAGTTCAGCGACGCCCCGGTCGACCCCGATGCGGTTCGCCGCGCGGTGGCTGCGGCGCTGACCGCTCCAGCACCGCACCACACGGTGCCCTGGCGTTTCGTGCTGGTCGCGCACGCCGGCACCCGCACCCGGCTGCTGGCACAGATGGCCCGGCAGTGGGCAGCGGACCTGAGCTCCGACGGGTTCACCGAGG
Source organism: Actinomycetes bacterium (assembly GCA_021793495.1). Lineage (GTDB taxonomy): Bacteria > Actinomycetota > Actinomycetes > JAJYSQ01 > JAJYSQ01 > JAJYSQ01. The sequence goes on along the minus strand of JAJYSQ010000283.1, from coordinate 2,605 downwards.
AGCTCATCGCCCGCCGGGTACGCCGCGGTGCCCTGCTGGGCCGCGCCCCGGTGCTGGTCGTGCCCGCCTTGGTCCGCGACGGTGCCCATCGCTACCCGGACGCCCGACGAGCCGACGCCGAGCGGACCATGTTCCACCTGGCGATGGGCGCGGGGGTGGCCAGCCTGCTGGTGGCGCTGGCCGCCGAGGGGCTGGGTTCGGCCTGGGTCTCCTCGACGCTGTTCTGCCCGGACGTCGTCGTCCGGGTGCTGGGACTGCCCGCGGGCTGGGAGCCGATGGGCGCGGTCGCGATCGGCCACCCCGCGGCAGCACCGGTCCGGCGACCAGCACGAGCCCTCGACGGACTGCTCATCGAGCGCTGACGGCCTCACTCCTCGTCGGAGGAGAACCGGATCGAGCACGCCGGCAGCGCGACGTCGCACCACACCCGGGCACCACCGCGCAGCTCGTTGCCCGCGCCCACCACCGCACCGTCACCGATGGCGGTCTCGTCGAGCACGACCCCGTCCTCGACGACCGCGCCGGCGCCGACCACGCTCGCCCGGACCTGCACCCCGGCGCCGATCCAGGCCCCGGGCTGGATGACCGAACCGTCCACCACCGTGCCCGGTCCGATCTGCGCCCCGGCCCCGACGCTGGTGCCGCCCTGCAGCCGCGCCGAGGGGTCGACGCGCGCCCCGGCGGAAACGACGTAGGGACCGCCCCCGCGGGGCAGCGCCGGCGAGCCGCACCGACCGGTGACCAGGTCCGCGGACCCCGCGACATACGCGGTCGGGGTGCCCAGGTCTCGCCAGTACGAGGCAGCCAGGAAACCCGAGAGGACCGCCCCGCTGGCCAGCAGGCCGGGGAAGGTCTCGCGCTCGACCGACACGACCCGGCCCGCCGGGATCGAGTCGATCACCGAGCGGCGGAACACGTAGCAGCCGGCGTTCACCTGGTCGGTCACCGGGGTCGGGCTCTTCTCGCAGAAGTCGAGCACCCGACCGGCCGGGTCGGTCACCACCGAGCCGAAGGCACGCGGGTCACCCACCCGGACCAGGTGCAGCGTCACGTCCGCGCCCGTACGGTCGTGCCACTCGAGCTGGGCACCCAGATCGTGATCGGAGAGGATGTCCCCGTTGAGCACCAGGATCGGGTCGGGCCCGCGGGCCTGCAACCGGTCGGCGACGTTGCGGATCGCCCCACCGGTGCCCAGCGGCTCCCGCTCCTGGACGTACTCGATGTGCAGACCGAGCTCGGCGCCGTCACCGAAGGCCAGGGCGAACACCTCGGGCCGGTAGGAGGTAGCCAGGATCACGTGGTCCACCCCGGCGGCGCGGGCCCGCAGCAGCACATGGGTCAGGAACGGGACGCCAGCGACCGGCAGCATCGGCTTGGGTGTGCGCACCGTCAACGGCCGCAACCGGGAGCCCTGCCCGCCCACCAGCAGGACGGCCTCGCTCACCGCCGGCTCAACCGTGGGGGCGCGCGGCCACGGCACGCTCGTACGCCGCCAGGTGCGCCTGGGCCGAGGCGGCCCAGGTGAAGGCCCGGGCTCGCGCGTGCGCGGCGGCGGACAGCAGCTGGCGCCGCTCGGCATCGTTGATCAGCCCGCGCAGCACCACGGCGATGCTCTCCGGGTCCGGCTCCGTGTAGGCCACGGCGTCCCCGCCGACCTCCGGCAGGGCCAGTCGCGGGGTGGTCAGTACCGGAGCGGCGCAAGCCATGGCTTCGAGCACCGGAAGTCCGAACCCCTCGGCCTGGCTGGGGCAGGCCACGAGCAGGGCACCTCCGAGGAAGCCGGGCAGGTCGTCGCGGTGCAGGAACCCCGGGCGCAGGATGGTCGCCGCGTGACCGACCTCGGCGATCGCGGACTCGACCTCCTCGTCGTACCCGCTCGGACCAGCCAGCACGAGCACCGGCGCCGCGTCCATGCCGGCCACAGCCTTGACGTAGCCGCGGATCAGGTTCGGCGCGTTCTTGCGCGGGTCCAGCGTCCCGAGGAAGGCGATGTAGGGCCGGTCGCCCAGCCCGAGACGCTCCGCGACGTGCCGGCGCTCGGCGTCGGTCGGTGGGTGAAACGTCTCCTGGTCCACCCCGTGGTAGGCCACGTCGATCCGGGCCGGGTCGGCGTCGAGCAGTCGGACCAGCTCGTCGCGGGTCGCCCCGGACGGCACCATGATCCGGCTGGCTCGGCGCAGTGCGGTGCGGATCGCCGCACGAAGGAACTCCGCGCGCACCGCGCTGGGCAGGCCCGGCTCGGTGAACACGGTGGCATCGTGCACGGTGACCACGACCGGAACCGGCGCGGTCAACGGCATCGTCGGGGACGGGCAGTGCAGCACCTGCGCCCTGACCTGCGTGGCCAGCACCGGCAGCCCGGCCTGCTCCCAGGAGATCCGGTCGGCCCGGTGGGTGATCACCGCAGGGCCGGGGACGATCTCGGCGTGCGGGGCGAGCCGCCCGAACGCGGCCACGTCGGTCCGCTGGGCGACCACGACCAGGTCAGCACCGGCCTCGTCGAGCGCGGCCACCAGACTGTCGACGTACCGGCCGAGCCCGCCTCGGTCGGCAGACACGCCGGTGGCGTCGACCAGCACGCGGAGGGGCACAGCGACAGGGAGAT
>JAJYSQ010000282.1 GCA_021793495.1 Actinomycetes bacterium | reverse complement strand
GGTCCACGTGGTAGCCACCACGGAGAACGGCACGCTGACCGCGCGGGCGATCATGGACGGCCACCCGGCCGGGCCCGGTCGTGACGGACGTGGCCCGCGTCCCGGTGCCCCCGGGCTGAGGGCCCCAGGGACGACAGCACCGAGCACGACCGCGCCGAGCACGAGCAGCTCCACTGCCGCGTGAGCCGTACGGCATGAGCTCGACGGCTTGAGCTGCACCTCCTGGGCTGGGCCGCCCCGGCGTGGCGCTACACCCACGCCGGGGCGGGGGGGCTGGGGCCGCGAGCGACCGCGGCGTCCGGCTCCGCTCGGGACAGCTCGAGTCGAGGATCTCGCAGCTGTTGCCGGTCCACCGGTGCACCCGCGCAGCCAGGTCGGTCAGCTCCTCGCGCAGCCCGGACGGGACCACGACCGCCGGGGCGGCCAGATGCTCACGGTTGAGCACGTGCAGGTACGCGTTGCCGGCCGGCTCCCGGCTCACCAGGCCGTGCACATCGACCCGCCGGGCCTCCTGGGCGACACGCTGGTGGTCGAGGCGGCGTGATGTGGTCCCGGTGCCGGGCTGCGGGGTGAGGTGCTCATCGTGCCGGAGCGGGTCCGGGGCTCCCGGCGTGGCGCTACACCCACGCCGGGGCGGGGGGCACCGGCGTGGGTGTGTCCTCGTCCAGGACCAGCCCGTCCCCGTCCGACCGTCCGATGAGCCAGGCCAGCAGCGCGGTCCGCGGCCCCGACAGCACCGGACCGGCGGGCGCCACGGTCCAGCGGCGGGCCGCGCGGGCCGGCAGGTCCGGGTCCGTGGCCACCAGCGTGCCCACCGGCATCACCCGTTGGGCCGCGAAGAACGGCGCGAGCTGGTCCAGGGTGCGGGTGGCGAACCCGGCCGACCAGTGCGCCGGGGTATAGCCGGCCGCCAGGTCCACGTGGTGGATCTCCAGCTCTCGGATCCGCAGGCCGGCCAGGTCGCCACCACGTACCTCGGTGCCGCTGCCCATCCGGATCACCGCGGCCGTCGCCTCCTCGGGAAAGTCGACGAACGCTCGCATCAACCGTTCGGCGCTGGCCGCCAGCTCAGCCTGGTGGCCGGCGAGGTCGGCTCCGGCCCCGGACTGGATGTCCGCGTTGCGCGCCTCGCGGGAGGCGTACATCGGGGTCTCGACCCCGGTACGTGCCCAGGTCACGAGGTTGGCCATCCCGTCGGCGTTGCGCTCCAGGTGGGCCAGGACGTGCCCGCGGGTCCAGCCGGGCAGCCCCGACGGGTCGCGCAGGGCCTGCTCGTCCAGCCCGGCCACGGTCTCCAGCACCCGGTCGGTGGCGTCCGCCATCTCGGCGAATAAGGCGCTGCGGTGCCGCGGTGAGTCGAGGGTCATCGGTCCTCCCCAGGGTGGTCGTGGCCCGGCGGGCCCGTCCCGGGGACATTCTGCCGGCCGGCGGCTGTCGGCGGGCCCACCTACCATGGTCGCCGGGCTGGGACCCGCTGACCCCGATGGTCGGACCGTCGGGGTGGAACCATCAGGAAGGGGCTGGCAGTGTCGGAGCGCCTGGTCGTGCGCGGGGCGCGCGAGCACAACCTCAAGGACGTCTCCCTCGACCTTCCCCGCGACGCGCTGATCGTGTTCACCGGGCTGTCCGGCTCCGGCAAGTCCAGCCTCGCGTTCGACACGATCTTCGCCGAGGGCCAGCGCCGGTACGTCGAGTCGCTCTCCTCGTACGCCCGGCAGTTCCTCGGCCAGATGGACAAGCCGGACGTCGACTTCATCGAGGGGCTGTCCCCGGCCGTCTCGATCGACCAGAAGTCCACCAACCGCAACCCGCGCTCCACCGTCGGCACCATCACCGAGGTGTACGACTACCAGCGGCTGCTCTGGGCCCGGATCGGGCACCCGCACTGCCCGACGTGCGGCCGGCCGATCTCCCGGCAGACCCCGGAGCAGATCGTCGACCGGATCCTGGAGATGCCCGCCGGGACCCGGTTCCAGCTGCTGGCCCCGGTCGTGCGCGGGCGCAAGGGGGAGTACGCCGAGCTGTTCCGCGAGCTGGCCGGCAAGGGGTACAGCCGGGTCCGGGTCGATGGGACGGTCGTCCCGCTCGACGACACACCGGTGCTGCGCAAGCAGGAGAAGCACACCATCGAGGTGGTCGTCGACCGGCTGACGGTCAAGCCGGACTCGCGGCGCCGGCTCGCCGACTCGGTGGAGACCGCGTTGCTGCTGGGCTCCGGGCTGCTTCAGGTCGAGCTGGTCGACCGGCCCGCCGGGGACCCGGAGCGCGAGCGGGTGTTCTCCGAGCACCTGGCCTGCCCGGACGACGACCTGAGCTTCGAGGAGCTCGAGCCCCGCTCCTTCTCCTTCAACTCCCCGTACGGCGCCTGCCCGGAGTGCACCGGGCTCGGGACCCGGCTGGAGGTCGACCCCGAGCTGGTCGTGCCCGACCCCGAGCTGTCCCTGGCCGACGGCGCGGTCGCTCCGTGGGTCAGCGGCCAGACCGCCGAGTACTTCGCCCGGCTGCTCGGGGCGTTGGCCGAGACCCTCGGGTTCTCCCTGGACACCCCGTGGCGCCAGCTGCCCACCCGGGCGCGCGACGCGGTGCTGCACGGCTTGGACTACCAGGTGCACGTGCGCTACCGGAACCGTTTCGGCCGGGAGCGCAGCTACCACACCGGGTTCGAGGGGGTGATCCCCTTCGTGGTCCGCCGGCACGCCGAGACCGAGTCCGAGCTCAGCCGCGAGCGGTACGCGGCCTACATGCGTGAGATCCCCTGTCCGGTCTGCCACGGGGACCGGCTCAAGCCCGAGGTGCTCGCGGTCACCCTGGGCAGCAAGAGCATCGCCGAGGTCGCCCGGCTGCCGATCCGCGAGTGCGTGGAGTTCCTCCGCGGCATCGAGCTCACCGAGCGGGAACAGGCCATCGCCGGGCGGGTGCTCAAGGAGATCCACGCCCGGCTGGGGTTCCTCATCGACGTGGGCCTGGAGTACCTGTCCCTGGACCGCCCGGCCGGCACCCTGTCCGGCGGGGAGGCGCAACGGATCCGGCTGGCCACCCAGATCGGCTCCGGACTGGTCGGCGTGCTCTACGTGCTCGACGAGCCGTCCATCGGGCTGCACCAGCGGGACAACCACCGGCTGATCGAGACGCTGACCCGGCTGCGCGACCTGGGCAACACGCTGATCGTGGTCGAGCACGACGAGGACACGATCCGCCACGCCGACTGGGTGGTCGACGTGGGCCCCGGGGCCGGGGAGCACGGCGGGCAGATCGTGGTGTCCGGATCGTTGGCCGAGCTGCTGGCCCACCCCGACTCGCTGACCGGGGCGTACCTCTCCGGCCGCCAGGCGATCCCGGTCCCCGAGGCGCGCCGCCCACGCACCCCGGGGCGCGAGCTGACGGTCGTGGGGGCCCGCGAGCACAACCTCCGGGAGGTCACCGTCGCGTTCCCCCTCGGGTGCTTCGTCGCGGTCTGCGGGGTGTCCGGCTCGGGCAAGTCCACGCTGGTCAACGACGTGCTCTACATGGCGCTGGCCGGGAAGGTCAACGGTGCCCGAGCCGTGCCCGGCCGGCACAAGACGATCACCGGGATCGACCAGGTCGACAAGGTGGTGCACGTCGACCAGTCACCGATCGGGCGCACCCCACGGTCCAACCCGGCGACCTACACCGGGGTGTTCGACCACATCCGCCGGCTGTTCGCCGAGACGACCGAGGCGAAGGTCCGGGGGTACCTGCCCGGCAGGTTCTCCTTCAACGTCAAGGGCGGCCGGAGATCG